>DATDZM010000068.1:0-6222 GCA_036516815.1 Minisyncoccota bacterium
TAAGCGGTTGTGGTTACCTTCTTGCCGGCTTTTCTCCTCACAACTTCATTCTCATATCGTATGCCCTTGCCCTTATAAGGTTCCGGCTTTCTCGCGCTTCTAATGTCCGCGCTGAATTGGCCGACCTTTTCTTTGTCTACTCCGGAGACACTGATTAAGTTCTTTTCCGTTTTTGCCGCGATGCCGTCTGGAATGTTAATCACAATCGGATGGGAAAAGCCGACGTTTAGCCTTATTTGTTTCCCTTCAATCTGGGCCCTGTACCCTATCCCCTCAATCAAGAGCTTTTTTTCAAAGCCTTTGGTCACCCCGCTAATCATATTCACCAGATGCGAGGCGTAGGTTCCCCAAAGGGCTTTGACGGCTTTTGAATTTCGGGTCGGCTTGAGGTTTATGGAGCTATCCTCAATTGTAATATTGATTGAACCATTAAACCTTCTCTTAATTTCTCCTAACGGCCCTTTTACCAAAACAAGGTCTCCCTCTACCTTGACCGTAACGCCATTCGGAATTTGTATTAACTTTTTTCCAATTCTGCTCATGTTATTATTTTTCTACCAAACTTCGCATAGAATTTCTCCTCCTACTTTTTCTTTTATCGCCTCCTTTTGCGTCAAGAGTCCCTTCGGCGTTGAAATAATTTGAACTTTTCTCTCTCGAATTCCCGACCTAATTCTCCTATAAGGGAGATAAACCCGCTTGGACAATTTTGAGACTCTTTTCGCCTCGCTTATTTTTGAAATTTTACCGTCGTCATAAGCCAAGCCGATTTCCAAGACCTTGCCTCCCTTTTTCCCCTTTACGTTTATGTGGGAAAGGAATCCGTTCTTTAAAAGAAGCTCGGATATCTTAAACTTAAGTTCGGAATAGGGAATAACCACGGACTCTCTCCCCACTTTTCCCGCGTTCTTGAGGCTAACTAACAAATTGCTAATAGGATCGCTCATGCCAGTTTACCAACTTGATTTTTTAATTCCCGGGATTAATCCTTCGTTCGCGAGCTCGCGAAAGCATATTCTGCATAACTCAAAATCTCTCATAAATCCTCTCTTCCTCCCGCAACGGAAACAGCGCCGGACGATGCGTGATTTGTATTTTGGCTTCTTTTTTGACCGCGCGATGACTGATTTCTTTGCCATATTACCCTTTGACGAACGGCAGCCCCAGGCTCTTTAGAAGTTCGTATCCCTCTTCCTTATTTCCCCCGCTAGTGACAATGGTAACTTCAAGGCCAAAAGCCCCTCTCACGTCCTCCTCGCCCGTTTCAGGAAAAACGGTATGGTCTTTAAACCCTAGCGTTATATTACCCATTTCGTCAACAAGCTTTTTCTCTATCCCGCGAAAATCCCGAATTCTTGGGATTGCCACGTTAATCAATTTTTCAAGGAAATCAAACATTTTTTTGCCTCGAAGAGTAGCGACGTATCCGATTACAGTGCCCTCCCTAAGCTTAAATGAGGCGATTGATTTTTTCGCCTTGCGCGGACTAACCTTCTGGCCGGTAATCATAGCAAGGGACGACTGAATCGCCGCCCGTTTCGCTTCGTCCTTGAGGGAACCCGTGCCGGAGTGCACAATAATTTTTAGAATCTTCGGGACCGCTAAGTCGTTTGAAAGCCCGAATTTTTTCTTCATCTCCGGAATAACATGGCTTATGTATTTTTCTTTTATTGGGTTCATAAAAAAATTATTTAAATTCCGCGCCGCACTTTTTGCAAACACGAATCTTTTTTTCTTGAGCTACGACCATTCCGACCCGAGTTGCCTTGCCGCAGGCCCCGCAGATAATGGCCGCGTTTGAAGCGTCAATGGGCATGGCGATTTGTATAATTTGCCCGGGTTTATTTTGGGCTTTTTTTGCCATGTGCTTTCGGCTTACGTTGACTCCTAAAACGACGAGGCGGCCGGATTCTTTGATGACCTTTGTTACTTTGCCGGTTTTTCCCCTGTCTTTGCCGGAAATTATTTTCACATTGTCTCCTTTTTTTATTCTCATATTCGCAATTTTATATTACCTCAGGCGCCAAAGAAATAATTTTTACGTATCCGCGCTCCTGTATTTCCCTTGGTATAGGACCAAAAATTCTCCCTCCCCTTGGTTCTCTCTTGTCTTTTTCAATTATAACGACAGCATTCTCGTCAAAACGGATATAGGAGCCGTCCCTTCTCCTCATTGGGCTCTTGCTCCTCACCACGATAGCATGGAGGACGTCTTTTTTCTTCACCATTTTTCTTGGTTCCGCTTCTTTTACCGAGACAACCACGATATCGCCTATACGGGCGTAGCGGCGGCGGGAACCTCCAAGCACTTTAATGACCTGCACGAGTTTTGCTCCCGTGTTATCGGCAACCGTGAGCTGTGTTCTTGGCTGTATCATATTTTTGCAATTACTTTGAATGACTTATGCCTTGACATCGGCCGACACTCTTCAATCACGATTTTCTCGCCGGCTTTTGAAATATTTTCCTCGTCATGAGCTTTATATTTTTTGCTCCTTCTAATGTATTTTTTGTACTTAGGGTGTTTTTTGTAACTCTCCACTAAAACAACCACCGTTTTATTCACCGCGTCCTTTATTGCCTTGCCTTGTAATTTTTTCTTTGACATATATAAATTTCGCCCGCGTTATCTCTCTACTATCCTTGTCTTTAGAGGCAACTTTGAACCGGCCTTCCGCAAAGCTTCTCTGGCTTTATCCCTATCAATGCCGTCAAGTTCAAAAATCACCGTCCCCGTGCTTACCCTCGCGATGTAACCCACCGGGTCGCCCTTGCCCTTACCCATGCCGACTTCAGGGGGTTTTGCCGTAACGGCTCTGTCCGCGAAAATTCTTATCCAAATCTTCCCCGATTTTTCAATAAACCTTGACATCGTCTTCCTCGCCGCTTCAATCTGATTTACAGAAATCCACTTTGGCTGGGCGGCTTTCAAGCCATAGGTGCCGTAAGCGAGAGTGTTTCCTCTGGTGGCGACATTTTTTCGTAAAGGATTTTCTCTGCGTTTTTGGGATTTTCTGTATTTTACTTTTTTTGGAAATAAAACCATATGTTTAGCTTATAGCTATTAGCTTTTAGTTTCTTTAGAATCAAATATGTCACCTTTATAAACCCAGATTTTAATGCCGATCTGCCCGTAAGGCAAATAGGCGCGTTCTCTTGAAAAATCTATGTCGGCTCGGAGCGTTTGGAGCGGGATTCTCCCCCGTTTCAAGGACTCGTGCCTGCCCATCTCGGACCCATCTAGCCTGCCGGAGATGGCGATTTTTGCGCCTAGAACTTCTTTGTTCATCAGAATCTTATCCATCATCTGTTTCATCGCTCTCCTGAAAGGAGTTCTCTTCTCAAGCGCTTCAGCGAGAATTTGAGCCACTATAGAGGCGTGAGATTCGGGATTCCTCACCTCGTCAATGGTGAGCTTAATTTCTCTTGGCGCCTCCGCTCCGATTTTTTTCATGATTTCCACTACGCGGCGCTTAATTTTATCCGAGCCTTCGCCCCGCCTGCCGATCACAAGCCCCGGACGGGAAGTCTTGATGATGATATGGAAAATAGTCGGGGTGCGCTCAATCTCAATCGCGGAGACGTACATTCCCCTCATCTCTTTCGTAAGCGTTTCTCGAATCAAAGTATCCGCCTTTAGGAAATCAGAGTATTTTTTAGCGCTAAACCAGCGAGACTTCCAGTCCCGAATGATTCCCAGTCTGAATGAGTATGGATGCACAGTTTTGCTCATAACACTAGCTTTTAGCTTCTAGCCTCTTAGTTTTTAGCCTGGATTTTTCAGAAAGAATGACTTTAATATGAGATGTCCGTTTGCGTATCGGGCTTGCCGAGCCGCGCGCCCGAGGCATGAACCTCTTTAGAGTCGGTCCTTCATTCACCACTATTTCTTTTATATACAAATCGTCGCCAGAATCTAGGCGGAAATTATGCTTTGCGTTCGCCACCGCCGATTTCAGCAATTTTATAATCGCCAGAGACGACCCCTTGGGAGTAAATTCCAGCTCTTCTATGGCGCGGCTGACCATCTTCCCCCTTATAAGGTCGGCGAGGAGCCTCACTTTTCTTGGCGCCACTCTAAAATAATTTAATTCCGCTTTTATCTCTTGCATGGTTTATTTTTTAGCTGGTTCTTCCTTAGCCGATTTTGCTGAAGCTATTTCCGCTTCTTTCTTCTTCGCTTCAATTTCCTTTTGCATCTTGCCCCCATGCCTCGTAAACTTTCGAGTCGGGCTGAACTCTCCAAGCCTGTGCCCAACCATTTCTTCCGTCACGCGCACTTCCACAAAGTCCTTCCCGTTATGAACACCGAAAATGTGATTCACCATCTCGGGGGAAATTTGAGAGTCTCGCGACCAAGTTTTAATAACCGTAAGGCTTCCGGAGCCTGCTTTAGCTATTTTTTCAAGCAACTTCTTATCAACATAAGGACCTTTTTTAAGCGAGCGTGTCATAATACGCGGATATTTTTATTTTTTCTTTTTCTTTCTTCGTTCAACTATGAAGACGTTTGAGTATTTCTTCACCCTCCTTGTTTTTACGCCTCTGAAGCCTTTGCCCCATAAATTTTTTGTCTTCGCCATGCCGGCGCCTTGTCTGCCTTCTCCTCCGCCGAATGGATGGTCAACGGGATTCATCGCCGAGCCGCGGACAGTCGGGCGAATTCCTCTCCAGCGAGACCTCCCCGCCTTCCCGATCTGGACGAGCCTGTTCTCGTCATTTGAGACCTGGCCGATTGTCGCCCAAGCTTCGCCGCTTACTTTACGAACTTCGGTTGAGGGAAGTTTTACGAGCGCGAAATTACGGTCCTGGGCGATGAGTTCGGCGTAACTGCCCGCCGACCTTACGATTTTCGCCCCGGACATCGGCTTTATTTCTATATTGTATATGAAAGTTCCCACGGGGATATTTTTCAAGGGTAATCTGTTCCCCGCTTTTATCCCCGCTTCCTCTGAAGCGATAATACTCTCTCCGACCTTGACACCCTTTGGCAGGAGCATATATCGTTTTTCTCCGTCTTTATAATTCACGAGTCCGATAAATCCAGTTCTGTTTGGGTCATATTCTATGCTCATAACTTTTGCCGGGATGCCGCGCTTATCATATCCAAAATCCATGAAGCGATACGAGCGTTTTGCTCCTCCACCTTTATGTCTCACTGTTATCCTCCCCGCCGAATTCCTGCCGACCGCCCGCTTCCCCCCGCGAGTGAGGCTCTTCTCTGATTTTGCGCGGGTAAGAATATCTCGGTAGAGAATGCCGGAGAGATGCCTTCGCGATGGGGTGTGGGAACTATATGTTTTCATCTATTTTTAATTGACGTTGATTTCCTCGCCCTTCTTCAGATAAACAAGAGCTTTTTTGTATCCGGGTTTCGTGGTCTTTCTCCTCCGTAAAAATATCGGCCTTGGGGCGGTGTTTATAATATTTACCTTAGTCGGAGTAACTTTATAAGCGTCTTTTACGTACTGCTTTACCATTATTCTGTTTACTTTGCTCCCGACCTTAAAAACATAGACTCCCCGCCCGCCGGAGGCAAGGTTCATCGTCTTTTCGGTAGTATGGGGCTTCAGGATTGAAGCAAAACGAGAGGCCTTATCGTCTAAGGCCTTAAATGGTTCCTTCTTCTCTTGAGACTCGGTTTGTTTTTGAGCAGTTTCTTGCTTCTTCTTCTCCTTCGCCACAAACCGATCCTCTCTCTTCTTCCTTTTAAAAATATCAAGTAGGGGCATGAACCTAGAGCGCCTTAATTAAGGGCACATAAGTTATCCTAGATAAAAGCGCCGGAAAAGTCAACTTTCCCGGCGCTTGTCTGTGTTAAGGGCGAGTGCCTATCTTCCCAGCACTGATTGTAGCTGTCTCATGATTCCATCCAGCTGTCTTTGCATGGCGGAGAGAGTGTTGGCGAGATTTCGGTTATCGCCCATTGAAGAAGCTCCCCCTAGAGTTATCGGGAAGGTGAGAGTTTTTGTGTTGTTTGTCTCGTCCGATTCAACGACCGTATTATTGGAATCGGCTCTGATTGTTACAGTGTTGCTTGAAACACTAGATGTGGATGAGTAGACGACATTGTAGGAGATCAGGCATGACGCTCCCGGTTGAAGGTTGATGTAAAGTCCGCAGCCGCTTCCTGAAGTCACGAGCTGGGCGCTGCTTCGGCTAGTCGCTCCGAGGTCAACGCTAAACGAGGTCCCATTTGCCGCAATGGTTCCCTTATTAGTT
>DATDZM010000069.1:0-2674 GCA_036516815.1 Minisyncoccota bacterium
CGGCAAGGAGTCCGACGAGAGACCCCATGATTACCGCTTTCGCACCCAGAAACGCCCGCAAGCCGGAGAGAGCGTCCTTGCTTGTTTGCTTTCCGCTAACCCCCCAAACGCTAAAAACAAAAAGGAGGTAAGAGACGGCAATAATAACTGAACTTATAAGAATAACGCGCTTCATCTTTCGAAAAGAACTGCCCAAGAATATGTCCCTCACTTCGGGGATGGCCGAATAACCCCCCAAGGCAAAGACCCCGATGCCAAAAGGCAAAAACCAGCTCGGAGAAAAGATAGTAAAGTTTTGAGAAAAAGTGGCGACGTTTACATGCGGCAGAGCGAGAGAAAAGAGATAGACGAGGAAGCCAAGCATGAGAAGAACAATATAAAAATTCACTTTAGCAATCTTATTGAGCCTAAAAAGGGAAAGCAGACCGGCCGCGAGGAGGAAAGTTATTGTGGCAACGCCCTTTCCTCTCCCGCCGAAGAAGTTTGAGAGGAATATCCCTCCCAAAAGTCCGTAAGCGAGAAGGGACCCGTAATAAGTGAAGATGGTTGTGACAAGGCTAATCGCTTTGGCCTTTTTGCCAATTAAAATTTCGGCATGGCTTGTGAACCTGTGTCTGCCTTTTACAAAGTAGCTGACCTCGGCATAGAAATAATGAGTGATGAGAATAATGATAAAAGCCAGGGCAAAATCCATAAGGCCCCAAAATAGCCCGGCGGAGGCAAAAGCGTATGGGAGAGCGAAGATACCCGCCCCGAAAATCATTCCGACGAGTATGCCGATGCCTTTCGCGTAACGAGCCATTTTTAGGAACTTTTTTCTTTTCTCACTAGTTTAAATACCTTCTCCAGTAGCGCCTTCGGGTCATGGTCATAGACAATCCCAGCGGATTTTCCCCTGTGAGCCTCTCCAACAACTCTCTTTACCGTCTCGTCCATAGTCCACGGGCCCTCTAGAACTCCGATGGGTTTTTTATCTTCAAAGGCGATAGTGAACTCGTTTAACGTCCCGATTCTTCCGCAACCGATTATAACCGCATCCGAGGTGCGAGTGAGAAGCAAATTTCTCCCCGCGTAGCCAAATCCGGTATACATAATGAGGTCGAGATGGTCAACCGGCAGGCGATATTTTTTTATATGTTCAACCTCTGAAGACGCCGGAGAAACGCCGATTGAGATTCCCCCCATCTCCTTCACCCCCACGGTCGTTGAGTATGGAAACCCCGTGGTAGCGCCCGTCACAAGTATCGCTCCCTGACGGACAATTTCCCTCCCTAGCTCCCTTGCCAACTCCTCCGCCTCTTTGCCGCAATGACTTAAGGAGGCGGCCCCAGAGACGCAAATTTTTATTTTCCCAGCCGTGACTTTTCTCTTATCATCCATTATCACCTAGTCTACCTCATTTCTAACAAAAGTGGAAAGGGCGGCGATAAGACCTCCCACGGTATCAAAGAAGAGGTCATATATAGTGTCCCTTATACCGATCTGCAAGGTATTCTTTAGCATGTACTCAAGGAACTCCCAGAGCATCCCTCCGAAAGAGGCGAAGCTCATAACAATTATGACAAAAAGGGTTGGTGATTTTTCCCTGACGGTTATGCCCCCAAAAATGTTAAGGAGAGAGAGCATTACAAAACCGAGCCAGACCCCGCCCAAGGTATGTATAATGATGTCGAGCCACCACCATCTCCAGTAAAGGAAAAATTTGTAAGCAAAAAGGTTTGAGACGACAAGGATGAGAAACAACGCAAAAACAAAAAAGGGAAGGTCTTTTTTAAAAAGCTTCATTTTACAACTTTATTCAAGCATAGAAAAGAGAAAAAACAAAACCCCCTTCGGCCTTACGGCAGACGGGGTTTTATTGGGCCGTTGAGGATAAACACTCCTAGCTAATGCCAGGTGGGTGCCCGCAACCTTGGCTAAAGCGCCAAGATTATGGAAGGCTCCCAATATAACTTCGTTAGGAAGTTATGCCCCAACAGCCTAAACCTATTATAAACCATTTTTAATCTTTGGGGAAAAAGAAAAAGGTTCGCTACCTTGCGATAGCGAACCTGGGAAATCCGTTGTGGTTTTACGCGAGCTTCCGGGCGAGGAATTCTCGTCCCTTGCCGACGTCCGTGTTGACCGGAACATTCTGCTTGCAGAGAGGACAAGTTACCTCGTCAAATGTATCGAGCTTCATGTTCACCAGTGATATGAGCCTCGGAACATCAGCCACGTCTTGCGGCGTGATTCCTCCGCGGTTGCAGAGAACGCCGAGACCGACGACGTTGCCGCCGATTGCCCGCGTGGCTTCGACCACTTTCTTGGCGGAGCCACCGGTGGTGAGAACATCTTCCACCACCAGAACGTTCTTGCCAGCGATGAGCTTGTCGTAGCCACGCTTGATGACGAAGGTATCTCCGCCTTCGGACTTCTCGGCGTAGACACCGAGCACTTCGCGGCCGTTCATCTCGGAGAGATGATGTGCCGTCCACTGCGAGAGAATCACGCCGCCGATTGCCGGAGCGATAACAACTTCCACTTTGTCGTCCGCAAATCGTTCGGCAATTACGCGGCAGAGGCGAGATGTTTCCGCGGTATGCGGGTAGAGCGCATCTTTGTTGACATACGCCGTGCCGTGCTTGCCTGATGTGTAGACGATGTGGCTATCGGTAATCACCGCTCCGACTTT
>DATDZM010000070.1:0-5524 GCA_036516815.1 Minisyncoccota bacterium
ATACTCCGCCTCTACATTCTTATAGGCTCGCGCCTTTAATTCGTCGTTTACCTTGGTCACTATGTACCCAGTAAAATAAATCACCTTTTCCACGTCTGCCATAGTGAGGTCCAGAATGAGCCCGATTCTAGACGGTATCCCGCGTAAAAACCAAATATGAGACACGGGAGAGGCGAGGGTGATATGCCCCATCCGTTCTCTCCTAACGATTGAACGAGTGACTTCTACTCCGCACTTCTCGCAAATTACCCCCTTGTACCTAATCTTTCTGTACTTGCCGCAGTAGCATTCATAATCCTTCTCCGGCCCGAAGATTCTCTCGTCAAAGAGTCCGTTCCTTTCCGCTCTTTGTGTCCTATAATTTATAGTTTCGGGCTTTGTCACCTCGCCGTAAGACCACGACAAAATCTTCTCTGGCGAAGCCAGTTTAAGAGTGATTGATTTAAAATCTGTTACTCTTGTTTCCATAAAAATTATCTGTAACCTAATTCCCCCTCTTCATCTCTAGTCCTATCCTTTAATCCCTTTAATTCAATGTCCAGCCCGATTCCCTTCATCTCATTTAAAAGCACCTGGAAAACTGCCGGCAAATTCGGACTTTTGAAAAACTCGTCGCGGATGATAGAGTCGTAAGCCGCCACTCGGCCGACCATGTCGTCCGACTTGATGGTAAGCATCTCCTGCAGGATACTCGAGGCGCCGAACCCTTCAAGCGCCCAAACCTCCATTTCACCGAACCGTTGGCCTCCTTCTTGGGCTTTCCCCCCCAGAGGCTGTTGGGTAATTAAAGAATAAGGGCCGATTGAGCGCATGTGTATCTTGTCCTCAACCATGTGGTCGAGCTTCATCATGTAGATTACCCCGACTGTAACCTCCTGCTCCAAGGGCTCGCCGGTCAAGCCGTCGTAAATTTTTACCTTGCCTGATTCCGGAATGCCCGCTCTCTTAAGCTCCCCCTTTATCTCCTCTTCAGTCACTCCGGATAGGACTGGCGTTATGGCCTGATAATCTAGCTTCTCGGCCGCCCATCCGAGATGGGTTTCCAAAATCTGACCGATGTTCATGCGGGAAGCGACGCCCAGGGGATTTAAAATAATATCAACCGGAGTGCCGTCTTCAAGGTACGGCATATCCTCCTCCGGGACGATTTTTGAAATCACTCCCTTGTTCCCGTGCCGTCCGGAGAGTTTATCCCCCACCGAGACGCTCCTCACTTGGGCAATTTCCACTTGAATCTTTTTTAAAATTCCGGGCTCTAATTTATCTCCCCGCTCTTCAGAAAAAATTTTCACTCCCACAACCCGCCCCCGCTTGCCGTGGTCCAGACGAAGGGAAGTGTCCTTTACGTCAAGGGCCTTCTCGCCGAATATTGAACGCAACAGTCTCTCCTCCGGGGTAAGTTCAACTTCCCCTTTCGGAGAAATTTTACCCACTAAAATATCCCCCGCCTTGACAATAGCTCCAAGGCGGACGATGCCGTCTTCATCCAAGTCTTTTAGCTTGTCCTCGCCGATGTTGGGGATATCGTAGGTGTTGATTTCGGGACCGAGTTTTGTGTCTCTCACGTTTACTGAAAATTCCTCAATTTTTATTGAACTGAATTTATTCTTTTTGAGAAGCCTCTCCGAGATGATAATGGCGTCCTCAAAGTTGTAGCCGCGCCAAGCCATGAAAGCGACTAGGACATTTTGCCCTAAAGCCATTTGTCCCCTGTCGCTTGAGTAGTTGTCCGCGAGATACTGGCCTTTTTTAACTTTGTCCCCCACGTTGACCGCTGGTCTTTGGTGAATAACAGTAAAAGCGTTTGAGCGCAGAAAATTTATGAGGTTATAAGTTTTGAGCTTGCCGTTTTTATCTTTAATCGCGATTTTTGAAGCGTCCGCGGATTCAACCACGCCATCTTCCCCGGAGATGACCAGTCGTCCGGTGTCCTCCGCCGCTTTGCTCTCTACCCCAGTCGCGACAAGGGGCGCCTCGGGTACGATACAAGGAACCGCTTGCTTCTGCATGTTTGAACCCATAAGCGCTCTCGTGGCGTCGTCGTGCTCTAGAAACGGGATCATGCTCGTGGCTACGCTAAAGGCCTGGTTTGTAGCGACATCAATAAAGTCAATTTTTCCCCTTTCTATTACTCCCGGCCGAGATTGGATTCTGGCTTCAACCTTTTCGTCCAAAATCTTCCCCGTTTTTGCGTCATAATTCACCCCGGCGTGGGTGATATTATATTTTCCTTCGTCTAAGGCGTTTAAGTACGCTATCTCATCTGTAATCACTCCCTTCACCACCTTCCGATACGGCGTCTCCAGAATTCCGTATTTATTTAGCCTAGCGTAAGTGGCGAGGTGCATAACGAGGCCGATGTTCGGACCTTCCGGCGTTTCAATGGGGCAAATGCGCCCATAGTGGGAAGAGTGAACGTCGCGAACTTCAAACCCCGCCCTCCCTCTTGAGAGACCGCCCGGCCCCAAGGCAGAGAGCCGCCTCAAATGCTCTAGCTCGTCTAAACTATTCTTCTGGCTCATGAATTGCGAGAGCTGGTTTGTGGCGAAGAACTCTTTGACAACCGCGGCAAAAGGGCGATTGTTCACTAATTGAGTCGGGGTTAATGTTTCAGGGTCAAGGGTGGACATTCTGTCCTGGATGTTCTTTTTCATCCTTACCATGCCGATGCGGAGCCTTTGTTGCAGAAGCTCTCCTATACCGCGCACTCTTCTTGAGCCTAGATGGTCAATGTCATCAGGCTCGGCGTTATAGGTGTTATTCAAACGGATAATTTCGGAGATAGTGGCAATCAAGTCCTCTCTCGTAATAGTTCTCGGCGCGGATTCAATGTTATTTAATGAGAATCCGAGGCGGTGGTTCACGCGATATCGCCCGGCCTGGGAAAAATCGTAATGATTAAAGCTCCACATATCGTCAAGATAGCTTTTGGCGTTGTCAAATGTCGCCATTTCTCCCGGGCGCACCCTGCGATAAACCTCTATATAAGAAGATTCAACATTTTTAGCGTTGTCGCGTTCAAGAGTTTTTTGAATATAAGGAACTTCCCCGTTATCTACGGAATTAAAATGAGATTTAATTTCCTCATCAGTCTTCGCTCCGAAAATGCGGATAATGGAAGTCGCGGAGATTTTTCTCTTTCTGTCTATTCTCGCGTAGATTGCTCCGTCCGGACTTGTCTCAAATTCAATCCAAGCGCCTCTTGAAGGAATAATCTTGGCTCCAAAATATTTTTTGCCGTTTGTCGTCACGGCGTTAAAGTAGACGCCGAAGGAGCGCGCGAGTTGCGGCACTATAACTCGCTCAATGCCGCTTACGACAAAAGTTCCGTGCCCCGTCATCACCGGAAAGTCGCTTAGGAAAATCTCCTGCTCTTTTGAAGTTCCGAGTTCTTTGTAAGTGAGGCGCACGCGGATTTTAAGAGAGGCCTCGTAGGAGAGATTATTTTTCTTGGCGTAATATTCATCGTACTTGGGCTCGCCAATGGAGAAATCCAAAAATTCCAGAGTAAATTCTTTCCCCGCGTAATCCTGGATCGGGGAGAACTCGGCAAAAAGTTCCTTCAACCCCACACTCTTCAACCAATTGAAGGAGTTGATTTGCGCCTCCGTAAGATTGGGAGTTTCAATGAGCGGCTCCTTGTATTTAGAAAAAAATTTTTGTTGCATAAAAAACAAAAGAGACAACCTCCTCATTGGAATATTCCGAAAACATGAGGAGTATTTGATTATGATTAATTAGTTTTTTTCTTCAGATTGAAGCAAAATACCTATCTCTTTTACCACCCCAGTAATCCTCTCTCCCGCCCAAGCGGAAGGAAAAGAAACCAAGGTGCGTCCGGCATAGTTAGAATATAAAAACGTAGCGGGTTTGCCGGGCTTTGCTTATAAATAACACCGGAATTTCTCTCTTTACTCAATCTTTTGCGTACGGGTGGTATTATACGCTCGTATTATTTCTTGTCAAATGTCAATAACAAGGTTGTGGATAACCCCAAAGGGGTCCTTTCGGGGCTCCGCAAAAAACAAAAACACTCCCGGGGTCTTTATTAACCCCGAGAGTGTTAATTAAACTTTCTCTACCTCCATCTCCTCACGGAGGAGTTAGGAGGAGGTGTCCGTCATCTCGGTCAGGCGGCTTCGTCCTTGTCTCCAAGAGGTCCAACAAGCCATTGTTGCCAAAGGGGGTGAACTTGACGGTAACAATGTGCCTTGTCCAGAGATAACCTCCGACCTCTCTGGGCGAATACAGCCTGTCCGGGTCATACAATCGGATGAAAATCGGATTGCCGGTCGGCATCCGAGTTTGTACGAAAACATACCAGACATCGCTGTAAACAATCTCCCCGGAAAAATATCCCCTCCAAGCATCAAATTGAAGGCGGCCGTTTACGTCCTTCAATTCAAGTTCGGTAAAAACAGCGGAGCCTTTCTCCAGTCCAAGGAACTCTCTGCACGCGGGCGGTAAACCACCAATGCCGATGGTAGTATCATTATCCGCTGTGACTCCGCCTCGCGGAGGGTGAAAGGTAAATGTGAACGTGGACTCCGTCACGGCTTTAATCGTCCCTCTAGCTCTTATGACAGGAACGACTTTGGCCCATGCCAACTCTGTCCACCACACCATTGGCACAACAGGCATGAGCGCTAGAAATAAATAAGATACCACCCACGCGAAGATTGTAAACTCTAGGGGTTTAAGACGCCTTTCCATTGGACTTTCCCTTCTCCCGCAAGGGGAAAAATTGTCAAGGCAAGGATGCTACTGTAGCACCGTATTCACGCTACATTCACTTATACTACATCACCCCTAAAAACGCAACACAAAAAATCTCAACTTAAAAGCGATAGCAGATAAGTTAGTGTTTTGACTTTAGTATCAAAAGCAATGTACAATTTTGTACATCGGCCACCATAAAGACATCTACAAACTCAATTAAAATTATCTAGAGAAAATCTTCTTGGCTTCGCCCCAGATTTGGGGGCGGCCGTTGATTTTTTCATAATACCACCACTCCGCTCCCCAGAAGTATTGGGTGTCAAAGCCTCCTTGCCTCGCGACTGACACCACCTCTTTGAATTTATCCGGGCTCATGCGTTCGTTCGTCACCTCTACCGGAGTTTCAAGAATCGGGTGAATAAGATACGGCTCGGTTGAAAGTTCAATGAGGATGATTGGCTTCCTGCCAAAAAACAAGTTTATGAGATTTTGCTTGATTCTAAAAAACCCCGGCGTGATCGGGTAGCGAGTCGGGCCGATGAACTTAAAATGGCTCCAGATGTATAGATAAAGAGAGCTTCCGAAAATGTCGGCATTTTTATAAGCCTTGTACCAAGCTCCGAACTCCCCTCCGTCCGTGAGCATTATCTTATGGTCCGGGTCAATACGGCGAACAAGAGCCATTTCCTTTTTTAGAAAATCCTCGCCAAAAGATTTTCCGCAGGGGCCCCTGCCGTAGAGAGTGAGGAAATATTCATTTTCAACCTGCCAGTACTTGAGGTTTGAATAATTTTTGTAGCGCCCT
>DATDZM010000071.1:0-4004 GCA_036516815.1 Minisyncoccota bacterium
GTTCATGGCGCCTATCACCTCCACGGGAAAAAATGCCAAAAAAATGACGGGGGGATAATAAAACAAATCCGCTTAGGCGGCAGAAGCACTCACTTTTGCCCCGCGCACCAGCGTTTGATATGATGTAACTGCTATGCCAGACGCGAAAACTGATCTTCTCTGGGTTGTAGTCCTCCTCGTAATCCTCGGGTTTGTGTGGTTTTACACCGGGGGCCCGCTTCGCGAGTCAAGCCGCAGCGGACCTTTCATTAAAGCGCCATTAGAGACGGAAAGTTTTAAGGTGCAAAGACAGACTGAAGAAATCACGGGGGGAAGCGGCAGTCCGTCAGCTGATGGAGGAAGCGGTTACGCTTTGGAGACAGGAAGTCAAAACCAATCTTCTTTCAGTTTGGAAGTGAGGTTGAGAAATTCGTACTCGGCTTGGGAGACTGATCCCCTCAAAGAATACGTTGAGGTTGAGGCTCTAAACAGCAACAAGGAATCGGTTAACATAACCGGTTGGTCTTTGGTCGGAAAGTCCGGACTGGACATAAAAATAGGGCTCGGAACTATTCTCCCTATTATCGGCCAGATAAGCGGAGAGACGGGTATAGTGTTAAAACCGGGAGAGAGAGCCTATGTGGTAACGGGGAGAAGCCCCCTAGGAACGAGTTTCAAGGTGAACAAGTGCACCGGGTATCTGAACAAGGCAAGGAATATATTCCCGAGTTTAGGAACCTCGTGCCCGGAGCCTCTTGACGAGAACCCTCCCGGTAATCTGGACGATAAGTGCCTTGATTACATAGAGACAATCCCCAGATGCGAGGCGGGCATCGGGCCGTATCCTTTGGGCCTTTCCGCTGAATGCCAGTCGTTCTTGATAGAAAAAATAAACTACAACGCCTGCGTCACGAATCATAAAAACGACTCCGACTTCTACAAGCCGGAGTGGAGAGTATACCTTGGGCGAGAAGAGGACCTTTGGAGAGATAAGAGAGAGACAATAATTTTGAGAGACTCGTTGGGGAAAGCCGTTGACTCCGTCTCTTATTGAGTGTTAAACTAGCCTCATGCTTAGCCTGTTTCCGGAGCTTTTTGTTTTAGGGAATGTCGCTCCAACGCTTTTGCGTGTGGCTTTAGCCGTTGTCTTAATTTCCCGGATCTATCCTCGCGGAGAAAGACCTCCCGCGGGAGGCAAGAAGTGGCTTAACATCTTTTACGCGGCAGACGCCCTTCTTTTAATCATCGGATTTTTAACTCAAGGGGCTGCTCTGCTCGCCTTGGCAATGACTATTTTTGACAGAGTGAGGATGAGTAAAGACAGAGGGGGAGAAAAAAAAGAAAGACCCCTTGATGAATTGACTATTCTTGTAATCGCCTCCTCTCTTTCTCTCCTCATTTTAGGCCCGGGCATTTTTGCCATAGACTTGCCGCTCTAATACGCGCCCATAGCTTCCGCCAGAGGCGGACCAGCCTCCGGCTGGCAGTTGGTATAATTATCTTTGTATGTTTGTGGTATATGTCTTAAAAAGTAAGAGGAATGAAAAAAGATATGTCGGGTACACATCTAAGGCTGCTGAGGAAAGATTGCTCCAACATAATGCCGGGAGTAATAAATGGACACGAGTTAATAGACCGTTTGTAATTGTTCACAAAGAATGTTTTAATCTTAAGGTCGAGGCTATAAAAAGAGAACACTTTTTGAAGTCAGGTCAGGGAAGAAAGTATCTTGATAGTATTTTAAGAACATATTAAATAACATGCGCCCATAGCTCAGTTGGTAGAGCAGCTCCCTTTTAAGGAGATGGTCGGGGGTCCGAATCCCTCTGGGCGCATCGCACAAACTCCGCAACTGCTTGCGGGGTGAGAGGAATTCGGAAGGATTTTCGTTACCAAACGTGAGTGAGGTCGAAAATCACCCGCGGCGGTAGCCGAGAATCCCTCTGGACGCATAATATAATATGAAACTTATTATTTATGACTTCAAAACACTATGATCTTTCTTAGAAACAGGGCCACTTCTTCTTGTCTTTTCCAAAAAATTAGGTTAGATTTAGTCAGGTTTCGGTGTTAGTTGAGAGAGACTTTTCACGAGACAGAGGCATATCTAATGGAGGAGCCAGATGCTTGAGAGAAAAGTTTTGGTTAAGGAACACATTGAGCAAGTTCGGGACGGATATGAGTATAAGGGATATTTGGAGGTCGCGAAAGCCAGATTTGATTACGAAGTAAAACTTTCCACCCCTGTCACCGAGATTGACAACGCGCCGCCATCTGGGGACATTAATGACACCCGCCGCCTTTTTCAGTTAACGGTAAAGAGAGGCAGTTCGATTGTTGAACTTGGGGACGAGGAGTATTGCTTCTTCTTCCAGATACTCTCGCGGTTGGTAGTAGATTTTTACAACGACAAGATAGTCCGCGACATGAACAACGAAGGGATGCCGGGATTACCAACGCGTGACAAATGGCCTCATACCGGTCTTGTAATTTTCTCTCCCATCCTGGCCGCAAGAGAGAATACATACGACTTCCCTGGCGAGCTCTGCGAAGCACTCGGTGCTCCAAAATTCGGTTGCGTGCTGGCTTAAACAAGGGTGCAGTGGAAAAAACAAAGGGCCATCGCTCATCCGATGACCCTTTCTTTTTTGTGTCTCAATGGGTTTAGCACCTCCTTTTATCCGTAAAGCTCGCTGTGCGTGCCGACGGTTATAAAAAGAACACCACCAGAGCTTAATTCTTCATAGTGAACTCTTAAGCCTCCCGTAATATTTATGCTCCTAAAACCAAGATAATCTCCTTGGAGAGCATGGTTGTGAAGAATAGAATTATACGGATCACGTAAAAAAATCTCTATTCTTTCTTTAAATCTAACTTTTTGGCTTGAATTAAGTTTCTCGTACTTCCTCTTAAATTTTTTATGCAGAAAGATAACCATTGCCAGAGTAAAATATAGCTATGAGTCAAGATATGCCTCTATCTCCTTGGCACTAGAAAAAGGCCCTGTGATATTTCGGCCTTTTTTACAATCTTCGCTTGCTTGTCTTAGGAGCTTCCATGTTTTTTTATTCGGTGTCGGATGAGCGGAAAAAACGACTCTTTTTTCATTCACCAATTGTCTTAGGTAATGATTGACAATAGTTCCGAGAGGCAAGCCAAGGTTTTTAGCCACTTTCTTGGCTTTTATTTTGAGGCTCCTGTCTGTTTTCACATTAAGCACCGTTTTCTCCATAACCTAAGTATATACTTGGGTTATAAATAGTCAAATTGAGAAAACCGCTATACGTGTGGAAAAGCAAGAGGTTATTGATTCATATTTTGTCTAGACAATGTCTAAAATAAACTTTTCAAGTTCAACCTCCAGATTTGAAATTCCCCTTCTTTCGTCATGGTAAATTTGAACGAGTCTCCAGGAATAATTTTTTAATTCCGGTCCGGTGAATTTTTTTACATTCCATAAGGCCTTCCTCGCCACGAATGGATGAAGACCGCTTTCTCTTATCACATCGTCTTCGCTCCCGCCCGATTCAAGTATATTATGGACAATCAAAAGAACTTTTATCTGCCACCAGACCTTCCAAAATATCTCCGTGGGTTCCACTCCTAGCATCACTCCCTCATTGTAGCCCACCCACGCTCTCTTACCGTCTCTTGTGGCAATAGCGTCCGGCACGGCGAATAATTTGTATGAATCTTTTTTCCCTCCCCCATTTTTTTCCTCTCCGCCCAAGAGGTAGTACTCTATATTTTTCTCCACGCGCCACAAGTCTCCTCCACAATCATTTATAATCTCCCTTACCGTTTCTCTCCCCATTCCCCTTGCCCTCTCTTTCACCCAAGCCTCGAGCTTCGCTCCCGATAATCGCTTGAACTCCTGAACCTTCTCGGCATATTTTTTTACTTCGTAGAGAATTTCTTCGTTTATCTCTTCTTCCCAAAAAATAAAAATGTTGGGAGACTCCGCCATATCGGGTAAAAACTTTTGAACATTCCCCCGTGATTCTGGACTGCTCAAAAGCTCCATT
>DATDZM010000072.1:0-3927 GCA_036516815.1 Minisyncoccota bacterium
CAAAGCCTCCAGCTGACTCATGTCCGCCAAATTCATTAAAAAATCCGAGGGGCACCGCCCGCATCATCTCCACGACGTTAATTGAGCCATCCGTCCTGCACGACCCTTTTATGTCGCTTCCCTCCCCTTGCCCCCAAAGAAAGACGGGGCTCTGATATTTTTCCACCGCCTTATTTGCCGCCAAGCCTAGAACGCCCGGATGCCAGGACTTATCTCCGCAGAGAATAATTCCGGGAATCTCTTCCTCACGGGCGAAGTTTGATTCTATGCTCTTCATTATAAAATTCACCGCTTCCTTGCGGTCAACATAGAGGCCGTTTAGATGATCCACGATCCTCTCCGCCTCATCCCAAGAATCTGTGGTAAGGAGAGTGAGGCTCTCCCTCGCGTCCCCCATTCTTCCGGCTATGTTTATTTTTGGGGCTATAGTAAAGGCAATGTCATCCTCGCTAAAATGATTCTTCTTTAACCGGAATTTACCGTAGAGGGAGAGGAGGCCGGGGCGGCGGGTTTTCTTCAAAACTTCTAATCCGTAACGGACCAAGACCCTGTTTTCACCAATTAGAGGAACCATATCGGCCACTGCCGCGATAGCGACTAAGTCCAATAGCCACTTTTCCCATCCGTAAGGAATATTAAATACCCCCTTCCTCATAAGAGCGTCCACGAGTTTAAAGGTAAGCCCGGCACCTGACAGATACGGGAAGGGATATGTTTCTCCATCTCGCTTCGGGTTTATTATGGCATAAGCATCAGGAAGCGCGCCCGTTTGGGGCAGATGGTGGTCCACTATTATAATGTCAACTCCACATTTATTTAGGATTTGGACTTCCTCCGCGTTAGTTATCCCGCAATCAAGAGTGAAAAGGAGAGAAACTTTCTCTTTGGTGAAAACACGAAGAGCATCGTCGGAGAGCCCAAAGCCGTCTTTATTGCGATCGGGGATGTGAATGAAAAAATTTTTAAAATCTACTTTTTTAAAGAAATCAGAGAGGACCGCCGCCGAGCAAATACCGTCAGCGTCATAATCGGCAAAAATGCCTACTCGTTCATCTCCCTCTATTGCCTTTGTCAAGCGCCCAACCGCACGCTCCATATCGGAGAGTAAGTACGGGTCATTGAGGTGTTTATCGTAATCCGGGTTCATAAATCTCTCCACTTCCCCGGGGTCGCTTACCCCTCTGTGGCAGAGAATGTGCCAATCAATCCTCGGGGAACGCGTCTCGCGTAAAATCCATTGCTTCATGACGCGGTCTATTATATCATATCCGATAATGGATTGTGTTTTCTGCAAAATCGCGCGGGGCGAACTTTCATCTTACAAGGTTTATGAGGATGAAAATTTTCTCGCCTTTCTGGATATCACTCCGGTAAACCCCGGCCACGTCCTACTTATACCCAAAGAACATTACAAAGACCTCTTTGAACTTCCCAATAATGTTCTGCGGGAGATGGCTCCACTACTGAAGAAAGTCGCCCGAGCGGTAAAAGGCGGGATGCAAGTAGGTTCTATAAATATCGGGATGAATAACGGCAAAGCGGCCGGCCAGCTTGTTGGCCACGCTCATATTCATATCATGCCCAGGTTTGAGGGTGACGGCTACAAACTCTGGCACGGGGAAAAATACTCCGCAGGCGAAGCGGAAAAGGTTCTTGAAAAAATCATCTCTTCCCTCCCCCTCACCTAGACCGCAAAAACATAATTCGCATCTTAAAAGCGATAGCAGGTAAGTTGATGATTAGCTATTGCCCGCCATTTATAGACCGTAAATTTTCTCCAAATGAAGTCCGTTGTCAATAGATTCAGCAATAATAAACCGAACAAATTTTCTTATATCGTAGAACTCTACAATATAATCTACCTCGTCCTTGCAGTCGAAAGGGTGGACAAATACAGATTTCTGGAATTCATGAAATTGAAGATTCTTTAGATGGTAACGGAAAGCCTCCCGCGCCTGTTTTGATTTTTCTGGAATATCAAAAACTACCACCCTCCATTTACCATCCCACCTCTTAGGTTTTTTTATCTCTATATCCTCTATCTTATAAGTGAGGGCCTTTTTCTTTCCTTCTTCCGTTAGAATTATCGTTACCGTGTCGTCAGAATTCTCTCTAACATCTATGAGTCTGGACTGATAAAGATTTCTGATTGTTTGCTTATTAATTTTTTTCCAGTCCTGTCTTATCTTACGAATGGTTCTAAAATATCCTTTCGGGGAATTTGATAAGCTAAGCATTATACCACCCAATATAAGTAATAAGATTTTTCTTTGTGCTACACCCGGCCCTTTTGACATAAAAGTTTATAGATTAAGTTTACCACAGAAACCGCATCTTAAAAGCGATAGCAGGTAAGTTGATGAAATAAGAACACGCACGAATATGAGGACAATTTTAATTCTAAGGGGACAACCTTTTCAGCGCCTCAATGCCGGGAAGAGTGCCTTCCGCGAGGAATTCAAGCATCGCTCCGCCCGCGGTTGAAAGGAAGGTGGAACCAGCCTTTGGCGTCCACCCTTCCATGTGGCGCAGAACATCAAGAGTGTTCCCCCCTCCGATTAAAACCTTCCCCCGCGCGGAGGATATTTTTTTCGCGATCTCTTTGGTACCGAAATCAAATCCTCCCGGCGCTTCATAATTTCCGAAGGGCCCATTCCAGATTATAAAAGCCGCTTTCCTAATAAGTTCCGAGAGCAGGGCAATGCTTTGCGGGCCCATATCCAGAATTTGGTCTCCCTTCTTTTCAACGTCAACCGGTATCACGATTTTTGAGTTTCCAAGGTATGGGCGAATGTCTACGTCATCATCAACCACAGAATTGCCAATGTCTTGCCCCAAGGCCTTAAAAAAATTATTTGCGAGCCCTCCGCCGATAAATATGGTATCGGCAATATTTATAAATCGCGCGAGCACTCCGAGCTTACTCTTAAACTTAATACCTCCTAAGATTAAGAGAAACGGGTGACTTGGGTTAAATGCCTCCCTTAAATTTCTATATTCCTCTTCAAACAAGAAACCGGTATAAGAAGGCAAGGCCTTCGGCAGTCCGACGATGGAGGCATGGACCCTGTGGGAAACGCTGAATGCCTCGTTTACGTAAACATCCCCCAGAGACGCGAGCTCCGCAGAAAAATTTTCATTATTTTCTTCCTCTCCATTAAAGAGTCTGATATTATCAAGCATTATCACAGCCCCCGGAGAAAGCTTGGACAGGATACTTTTTGCTTTCTCTAGACTATTCCCGGGGACATAGACGAGGTTTGGAAAATATTTCTTGAGATACTCCGCGACTGGCAAAAGTCCCCCTGATAATTCGGAGGTCAAGTGACTTATCAAAATTACGATTGCTTGCTCGCGCAAAAGATAAGTAATCGTAGGAATCGTCTTCTCAATGCGAAAACCATCCGTTACCGCTCCATCTTGCATAGGAACATTAAAATCCACACGCAGGATTACGCGCTTGTTTTTCACCTCCGCTTTTTTTATGTTCTCTAAATCCATTTATTCAGGGTCTGTTTGCTATCTCGCAAATCCGGACAAAGTCCTTCGCGTCCAGACTTTTTGACCCGACAAGCACTCCCTGCATCCACCCATCGGGCAGAAAATCTTTAACTGTTTTGCTTGAAACCGACCCCCCGTAAAGAATGGGGATATTTTTTGCCATTGTCTCCCCGACTATTGGTAAAAGTGTTCTCCGAATAAAAATTGCCATTTTGAAAGCGTGTTCCGGGCTCGCGACATGGCCCTTCACGCTTGTGCTTAAGGCCCAGACAGGTTCATAAGCGACAATCAGGTTTTTCATATATTCTCGCCCAATGCCCTCTAGACCACGGGCCAACTCCTCCTTTACGTAGTTTAAGGAATGTTGGTCTTTGCCTTCTTCACGTTCGCCCACGCAAAAAATCGCATTGAGGCCGGATTTTAGAA
>DATDZM010000073.1:0-6351 GCA_036516815.1 Minisyncoccota bacterium
AGGAGTTCCGCAAGACGGGAGAGGTCATGTTTTTAATCCTGGCGCGGAGGGGGAATATTATCCGGTGGAACGGCTCGCCCCTTCCGTCATAGACCGAGAGAGTGTTAATACCCCACTGCATACCGGCATTAAGGCTATAGACAGCATGATCCCCATCGGCAGAGGCCAAAGAGAGCTTATAATCGGAGACCGCCAAATCGGCAAGACTTCTCTTATCGTTGACACGATTATAAATCAGGGCAAAGATTCCCGCTATAAGACCCCCATCTGTATTTACACGGCCATAGGACAGAAGGAATCAAAAGTGGCGCAAATAGTTCAAAAGCTAAAAGACGCGGGGGCGATGGAATATACAATCATTGTTTCAGCTCCCGCCTCAAGCCCTGCTTCGCTCTGGTACCTAGCCCCATATGCTGCTACCGCCATCGGGGAATATTTTATGCATAAAGGAGAGGATGCTCTCGTAATTTACGACGACCTTTCAAAACAAGCTTGGGGGTACAGAGAACTGTCGCTTCTTTTGAGGCGTCCGCCGAGTAGGGAGGCGTATCCCGGAGATATTTTTTATCTCCATTCGCGCCTCCTGGAAAGAGCGGCAAAACTAAACAAGGAAAATGGGGGAGGATCCTTGACTGCCTTGCCTATTATAGAGACACAGCTCGGGGATGTTTCAGCATATATTCCGACAAACGTTATTTCCATTACTGACGGGCAGATTTACCTTGAACCGGAACTTTTCTACCAAGGGGTGAGACCAGCCGTAAATGTCGGGCTCTCTGTCTCTCGGGTCGGGTCCTCCGCTCAAACCAAGGCGATGAAAAAGGTGGCGGGGAGGTTGCGCCTTGAACTCGCCCAATTTCGCGAGCTCGCTTCCTTTGCCCAGTTTGCCTCCGACCTTGATGAGTCAACTAAAAAGCGCATCACCCGCGGGAGGGTTCTCTCGGAAATTTTAAAACAACCGGAATTAAACCCCGTTCCGTTTGAAGATCAAGTAGTTTTAATTTACGCGGGGACAAACGGCTACCTTGATCATGTGGCGCCGGAGGAAGTCTCTCTAAAAATATCCGCTCTTCTTGATTATATTAAAAAACTTTACGGCGAGGCGGTATTAAAAAAAATAGGGGAAACGGGCGAACTCGGAGAAGAAGCCGAAAATTCGCTGAAAAAAGCTCTTGAGGAGTTTAAAAATTTATAACGCTATGCCATCCCCGAAAATAATTAAACAAAGAATCAAATCCACAAAAAGCACCTCCCAAATAACGAAAGCGATGGAAGTTGTCTCCGCCACGAAGATGAGGAGGGCACAGGAATTCGCTCTGGGCGCCAGGCCATACGCTATTGCCTCGCTTGAAATTCTCCACAATGTTCTTGCCCACACCACCCTCCTCCCTTCATTGCTTGCCGAAGGAGAAGTCAAGAATTCCCTTCTTGTTGTTTTGACTTCAGACAAGTGTCTCGCCGGAGCGTTTAACGCCAATGTATTAAGACGAGCGGATGAGTGGATCGCATCAAAAAGAGAAGAGGGCAAGATCTTTAGCGTTGTCACTATAGGCAAAAAGGCAAAGGATTATTTTGAGAGGAAAAATATTTCTCTTGAGGCTTCATTTCTAGATTTCGGAGATTATGCCGAGATAAGCGAGACTCTCCCCGTATCAGAACTTGTAATAAGTGGTTATCAGGAAGGCAAGTGGGACGAGGTCTACGCTCTCTACACTCACTTCCGCACCACTCTTATTCAAGAAGCGAGTCTTAAGAGAATCCTTCCGGTTACCGAAGAAGGTATTAAAGAAGCGGTTATTCACATCGTTCCAGAACATGGCAGGTATTCAAATCCCAAAAATCAAATCTCAAGTCTCAAAAATCAAACCCCCGGCTCTCAATTTGAATATAAATATGAGCCGTCGCCGGAGGGGGTGTTAAGCACTCTCGTTCCTCAACTTATCGCCATGCGAGTTCATCACATAATTTTGGAATCAAACGCCTCGGAACATTCGGCGAGAATGGTGGCTATGAAAAACGCCTCTGACAACGCCAAAGAGTTAATTAATAATTTGAATCTTGCTTACAACAAAGCTCGCCAATCAAACATTACCAGAGAAATCGTGGAAATCGTCGCGGGAGCGGAAGCACTTTAATTTATGACAGGAAAAATCATACAAATCATCGGTCCAGTGGTTGACGTGGAGATGGATGAAGCCAAAGATGACGGCGCGGAGGTTCTTTTGCCCGCCATCTATAATGCCCTCCACGTCACGAATAAGGAAGGGAAAGCAATTGTTCTAGAAGTAGCCCATCATATCGGAATGAACAGGGTAAGGACTATAGCTCTTTCCTCAACCGACGGGCTCTCGCGAGGCATGGAAGTTAAAGACACCGGAGCGCCGATTTCTGTTCCGGTCGGCAGTAAAGTTTTGGGAAGAATGTTTAACGTTCTCGGCGAGGCGATTGATAACAAGGGCGAATTGGAAGAGGTCAAAAGATGGTCCATACACAGAAAACCCCCGGCCTTTACCGAACAATCCACAAAAGTGGAAGTTTTTGAAACCGGTATAAAAGTCATAGACCTTCTCGCTCCCTTTATTCGGGGAGGGAAGGTTGGATTATTCGGCGGAGCGGGGGTAGGAAAGACGGTTTTACTCATGGAGCTTATCCGAAACGTGAGCGAGGAGGGAGGGGGCGTCTCAATGTTTGCCGGGGTTGGCGAACGCACGAGAGAAGGCACGGAACTTTACCGCGAAATGCGGGAGTCGGGGGTATTAGAGAAAACCGCTCTTGTTTATGGACAAATGAATGAAGTCCCCGGAGCTCGTCTGCGCGTGCCTCTTACCGCTCTTACCATGGCGGAATATTTCAGAGACGAGGAGTCCAAAAACGTCCTTCTCTTTATTGACAATATTTTTCGCTTCTCCCAAGCTGGTTCTGAAGTGTCAGCGCTTTTGGGCAGGATGCCATCCGCCGTCGGCTACCAACCGACCCTCGCTTCAGAGATGGGCGCTCTTCAAGAGAGAATCGCTTCCACTAAAAAAGGTTCTGTCACTTCGGTGCAGGCGATATACGTTCCGGCGGATGACATCACCGACCCCGCTCCGGCGACCACGTTCAGCCATCTTGATTCAACCATCGTCCTCTCCCGCGCTTTAACCGAACTTGGAATTTACCCGGCTGTTGACCCGTTGTCCTCCGCCTCTTCGGCCCTTGACCCCAGCATAGTCGGGGAGAAGCATTATAAAGTTGCCCGTGACGTGCAGAAAACGCTCCAAAGATACGCGGAACTTCAGGACATTATCAATATCTTGGGCATGGAAGAACTATCGGATGAGGACAAACTTATTGTCGGAAGAGCGAGAAAGATTCAAAGATTTCTCTCCCAGCCGTTTTTTGTCGCCGAAACATTCACCGGCCGTCCGGGCAAGTTTGTTAAGCTTGAAGGCACCGTTTCAGGATTTCGGGAAATTCTTGACGGCCTCCACGACCCCGCTCCCGAAGAGGCCTTTTACTTAAAGGGGGGGATTGAAGAGGTACAATAAGCGATACGAATCTACGGATACATTCGAATGTTACGAATAATATGAGGTTATCAATTTATTTAATTCAGAGCACCTTATTTCAGGGAGAGGTTAAAAGCGTAACGCTCGGCACTCCCCAAGGGCAGATTACCGTGCTTCATGACCACGAACCGTTAATTTCCCTGGTTGAATACGGAGATGTTTGGTACGTTGACGCGGAGGGAGAGCGTCATAAAATTTCCTTCCCCGGGGGGATTGTGGAGGTTCACCCGTCTTCTGAAGTCGTGCTCCTTGCTAAAGAAATATGAAAAAAGATTATGTTTTTACTGAATCAAGTTCGCTTGAGCATTACAGCGCGGATGCTTTCACTGTGCGCTGTTTTGACGACAGATTTTGGAAAATATTCAAGCATTTTTTGAAAAGTTTGGAGATAAGGCACATTGACCCATCCTCTGTCGCCGGTGGGGCGAAAATTTTTGCCATGCCGGAGAAGGAGAGCGACAGAGACTTCATGTTTCGGGAAATTGAGAAATCAATAAAACTTCACCACACGAAGAAAGTAATGTTATTCACCCACACTGATTGCGGGGCCTTGAGAGGTCTCTCTAATTTCAATAATAATAAAGAAGAAGAATTTTTATTTCATCTAGACATGCACTCTAAGACGCGAAAGGCTGTGCTCGAAAGATTCCCCAACATTCAAGTAGAGACACATTTTATAGATGAGGGAGGTATCGTAAAAACATCAGAATGATAACACTTCACGATTTTAAGAAAGTTGAGCTAAGAGTGGGGAAAATTGTTTCCGCGGAGAGAGTGGAAGGGTCGGAAAAGTTATTGAAACTAAGGGTTGATGTAGGTGATGATTCGACAGGCTCACCGCAAGCGCGGAAGATTTTGGCTGGCATAGGTAAAGTCTATGAGCCGGACGATCTGGTGGGCAGGGAAGTGGTGGTTGTAGTGAATCTCGAACCAAAAATGATGATGGGGCTGGAGTCGCAGGGTATGGTCTTAGCGGCCGATGACAATGGCCCGGTAATAATATCGCCAATAAGCGAAGTCACCCCCGGCTCGGAAGTGAGATAATATGAAAAACTACGCCAAAGTGGGGAATAGGAGTGGAAGGCCGGGGTATCGCACGCCGTCATCATTCCGCTACCGGCAGACGCTCAAAGTTTCTCGTTACAAAAATATTAAATATGGCAAGAAATAAAACTCTTGCGCCGAGACGCTCCTCTATATTGTTACTTCCCCTAATAATTATTTTCCTTATTTTTGTAAATCGCGCTTTCGCGGAAGAGAAGATACAAAATTATGATATTCAAGTCGTAGTCCAGTCTGACTCAGCTCTTCAAATAAGAGAGACGATTGTTTATGACTTTGGTTACGCGGAGAAACATGGAATTTTTCGAGACATCCCCCTTAAACGAAAATATGCCACTGCCGCGAAGAAGATGGCAATATCTGATATTAGCGTTACCGACGAGTTCAGCGTGCCGTACCAGTTTACTACGATTTTTACGGGAGAGAATCTAAATATTAAAATTGGGAACCCCGATGCCATCATCTCTGGCGTAAAGACATATGTTATAGATTACAAAGTCCAAAACGCTGTCACTTATTTTAAAGACCATGATGAAGTGTACTGGAACGCTGTTGGTAATGGGTGGCCAGTCACAACCGAACACGCTTCCGTAACTGTCATTTTGCCGCGGGCGGTAGACGCCGTGAGTATTAGGAGAGAATGTTTTATCGGAGCGTATGGGGGTACGGGCAGCTGCTTAAGTTCAGAAATTTCTAATGGACACTCTCCTATAGGCACCGTGGTTTTCGAGCAAGAGATGCTTTTACCGAACGACGGTCTAACTGTTGTGGTGGGATTCCCCAAATGGCTTGTGCGCGAACCAACATGGCGTGAGTCTATGATTTCTTGGTTTAAGGAAGACTTTTTATATTATTTTATTCCGTCCGCAATCTTTTTTGTCATGTTATACCTATGGTATACGCGCGGGCGAGACGCACAAGGGAAGGGGACCATCGTGCCGCAGTATGAAGCGCCGGAAGGGCTAAGCCCCGCTGAAGCCGGCCTCATTCTCAACGAGAAGTTTCGAAATGAAGATATCAGCGCGGAAATTATAGAGCTGGCCGTTAAGGGATATATCTCCATTACTCGTGTTGAGGAAAAGCATTTCCTAAAAAATTCGATTGATTATCGCCTGAAAAAATTAAAGGATGGTTCTGACTTGGAAAAAGGGTTTAAGAAGGATTTATTTGATTACCTGTTCCGGTATTGTGACCCAGCCACGCAAGAGGTCGTGATTTCTCAATTTAAAGATGTCTTTTATTCTTTTCTTAAAACGCTTCGCGAGCAAATATCAGAGAGCGTTACAACTAAAGGTTATTTTAGGGCTAATCCTCTCACTATAAAACAAAAATATATTGGGTATGGTTTGAGCATCGTTGTCTTATTTTTTGTTATTTGGCAAATCGGTCTCTACCTACCTTTTACGCAAGCTGCTTTGGCCGTTAGCGCGATCGCCGTATCTTTGATAGTCACAGTATTCGGATATTTTATGCCCGCGCGGACGGAGAAGGGGGCTTTGGTTAAAGAATACATCCTCGGGCTAAGGGATTATCTCAAGGTTGCCGAAGAGGACCGCATCAAGTTCCATAACGCTCCCGAAAAAAATCCGGAACGATTTGAAAAGCTCCTTCCCTACGCTATGGTCTTGGGCGTAGAGCGTGAATGGGTCAAACAGTTTGAAGGAATGTATTTAGAACCTCCAAGGTGGTATTCTGACACGGGCGGTCACGCTTTTAGCGCAGTTTTTTTGGCAAACAGCCT
>DATDZM010000074.1:0-3768 GCA_036516815.1 Minisyncoccota bacterium
AGGAAGGCCCGCACCCGGGCGCGGATTTTCGGCACGGCATCACGTCCGCGCCTCTCCGTCTACCGTTCAAATAAACATCTCTTTCTTCAGCTTATTGACGATGAAGCCGGGAAGACACTTCTTTCTCTAACGGACGACCGGGAGAGGGAGGAGGGAGGAAAGAAAAACAAAGCCTTTGAAGCCGGAAAAAAATTAGCCGAACTGGCGAAGAAAACCGGCGTCAAATCTGTTGTCTTTGATAGAGGGGGGTATTTGTATCACGGCAGGGTAAAAGCGGTCGCGGATGGAGCGAGGGAAGGCGGACTTATTTTTTAATAATATTTGTTACAATGGCTAGGAAATTTATAGAGAGGCAAAAAAAAGAGTTTGAACAAAAAATCATTGATATCCGGCGAGTGGCCCGCATTGTCGCCGGCGGCAGGCGTTTCAGCTTCAGGGTTACCGTTGTCGCGGGGAATAGGAGGGGAGAAGTTGGCGTCGGTTTGGGGAAAGCGGGGGAAACCTCAACCGCGATTGAGAAAGCCTATAATAACGCCCTAAAACACAAGATTAAAATCGCGACGACTAAAGATATGTCTATTCCACACGAAGTCAAGTCAAAATTCGGAAGTTCCAGAATTATCATGAAGCCGTCGCCGAGGAAAGGTCTTGTCGCGGGGAGTTCCGTCAAATCGGTTCTGGACTTGGCGGGCATAAGAGACGTGAACGCGAAGATTCTCTCCCGCAGTAAAAATAAATTAAATATCGCCAGGGCGGCGGTCCTTGCTCTTAGCAAGTTTAGGTAATCAAATCATGGCACAACTTCATTTCTTGAGAAGAAAGATAAGGCATAAGTCAAAGAAAATAATCGGCCGTGGCGGCAAGCGCGGGACTTATTCCGGCGCGGGCATCAAAGGGCAGAAGTCGCGGGCAGGGAGGAAGATGAGACCGGAGCTTCGGGACATCATTAAAAAACTTCCCAAGAAAAGAGGTTACCGAACGCCTTCTCTAAAAAGTAAACTGGCGGTTTTGAATATCAAAGATATTGAGACGGCGCTTAGCCAAATAGACGCGGCAGAGGCGGAAAATAGAGTAACCATAAATCCGCAAGTACTCGACAGGCTCGGACTCATACGGAGAGAAAAAGGTCGTTTTCCGGAGGTCAAAATCCTTGGCACGGGAGAGGTAACGAAGAAGCTCGTCGTTTCAGGGTGTAAGGTTTCTCATTCAGCGCGGGAGAAAATTGTTTCTCAAGGAGGCCATGTGGCGGAGTAAATTAAGAACAGTATTTAAAGACAAAGACCTGCGCAAAAAAATAATTTTTGCCGCCTTGGCTCTGGTGCTTTTCAGAGTGGGAGCGAATATCCCCATCCCGGGGGTAGACGCGTCGCGCCTAGCCGCTTTCCTCTCCGGCAATCAATTTTTCGGGCTTCTTAACATCTTCTCCGGCGGCGGGCTCTCTAATCTCTCAATCGTCATGTTGGGAGTCGGTCCCTACATCACTGCCACGATTATCATGCAGCTTCTGACCATGGTGTTTCCAAAACTGAAAGAGCTCTACAGCGAGGAGGGCGAGGCCGGTCGGGCAAAGTTTAACCAGTATTCAAGAATATTAACCGTGCCTCTCGCTTTCTTGCAGGGCTTCGGTCTTCTCACGATTTTAGGCAGGCAGGGAGTCTTGGGACAGCTCACTTCTTTTGACAAGTTTGTGAACATCATTATTGTCGTTGCCGGTTCCATGATTCTTATGTGGATAGGGGAAATTATCTCCGAGCTTGGGGTGGGGAACGGAATATCTCTCCTCATATTTGCTGGCATCATCGCTGTCCTCCCCACCCAAGTACAGCAAACTCTTTTTAATCTTGACTCCGCCCAGATTCCTCTAATCGTAGCGTTTCTCGTGGCGGCAGTTTTAATTGTTGCCGGAGTTGTGGCCATGACGGAGGCGGAACGCCCGATACCGGTCTCTTACGCCAAACAAGTCCGCGGTATGAGAATGTACGGCGGCTCGTCAACGCATCTTCCTATTCGGGTGAATCAAGCGGGAGTGATCCCGATTATTTTCGCTCTCTCTATACTCCTTTTCCCGCAAATGATCGGCAATCTGTTTGCCTCAAGCGGAAACGATATTATCAGGGTCTTCGTGAATCTTATTACGGCTTTCAATAACAGTCTTTTCCTATATGGCACGTTTTACTTCGTCCTGGTTTTTCTCTTCTCCTATTTTTACACGGCGGTGACGTTTGACCCAGAGTCCATCTCCACGAACTTGCAGAAGAGCGGGGCTTTCATTCCCGGCATTCGCCCGGGGAGGCCAACCGCTATTCACATTGGGAAGACGGTGAACAGAGTGACTTTAGTCGGAGCCTCTTTTTTGGGCATCATCGCTGTCCTGCCGCTTGTTATGCGAAATTTGACCGGCATCGCCGCGCTCTCCATTGGCGGCACGGCGCTCCTCATCGTTGTCTCCGTGGTGCTTGAAACGATAAAACTCATTGAATCCCAAATTGTCATGCGCGAGTATGAGTAACGTATGTCCGTTGACTTTTTTGGAAATTTTGCTACCATTAGCATATGAACAGAATCATCATACCAAGAAGGTTAATAAAGGATGACGATTTAGTGGTTATTCCAAGGGGAGATTACGAAACATTGCTTGGTTTTAGTAAGATCAGAGAATTTACCCCCACCGCGATGGATAAAAAGAACCTGAAAAGGGGAAGAAAAAATTTTCATTCAGGTAATTATGTTACCCTGAAAAAACTTCGACATGAGCTGGAGCGTAGTTCTCGATAATGAAGCAAAGAAGTTTCTCAAAAAGATTCCCAGAAAAGATTTTTTTCGGATATCTGATGCTCTAGAGGAATTTGCGGAAAATCCTTTTACCTATTAACATGCCTCATACTTTTATTTTTATCGGGCGGTCAGGATGCGGGAAGGGCACGCAAGCCGAACTCCTTATGGAACACATTAAAAATTTTGAGGAGAATCCCCAAGAAGTTTTGTATGTTGAAACGGGGCGTAAATTTCGAGATTTTATAGAAGGCACGAGCTTTTCAAGCCGACAGGCAAGAAAAGTTATGGAACGCTCCGATCGCCAGCCAGATTTCTTGGCTGTGCGCATGTGGAGCGAGGTTTTAACCGACAACCTCTCTGGCAGTGAGCATATTATTTTTGACGGCACTCCGCGCTCCATGCCCGAGGCTGAAATGCTTGATACGGCCATGAAATTTTACAATCGAGGACTCGTGCGAGTCGTACATATTGACGTCTCCAGAACGTGGTCAGAGGCGCGGCTTAAAAGTAGAGGGAGGAAGGACGACAAATCTTTATCCGACATAGAGAAGAGGCTGGACTGGTTTGACGATGACGTGGAACCGGCTATTCGATACTACGACGAAAACAAAGATTATAAATATATTAAGGTAAACGGTGAACGACCGATAAACGAAGTGAATGAGAATATTATAAGAAGTCTAGATTTGTAAATTGATGATTGCAAGGAACGCGGAGGAAATCGCGATATTACGAGAAGGAGGCAAAATACTTGCCTCTGTTTTGTCTAAAGTGGCGATTCAGGTAGCTCCGGGTCGCGCCGCGCGGGATTTGGATTATTTGGCGGAGAGGCTGATTAATGAGTTCGGAGGGAGGCCATCGTTTAAGAATTACAAAACCTCCGCGAAGCAAAAACCTTACCCCGCCTCCCTTTGTGTTTCAATAAATGACGAAGTCGTCCACGGCATACCGGGCGATAAGGTTTTGCTGGAGGGAAGCATCGTAGTACTTGAT
>DATDZM010000075.1:0-3192 GCA_036516815.1 Minisyncoccota bacterium
ACACCCGTTGCTCACCTCACCCCTGTCTTAATCTTAGGTTCAACGGTGACAAGAGCCACTCTCCACAATGAAGAAGAAATCAAGCGCCTTGACGCGAAAATCGGCGACACGGTCATTATCCAAAAGGCGGGGGATGTAATCCCCGAAATAGTTCAGGTTTTGAAGGAAATGCGCGTTGGTAGGGAAAGAAAGTTTATAATGCCGAAGTTATGTCCCGTGTGCGGGAGTAAAACGGTGAAAGACCCGGACGGCCCCCTCGTCAAATGTTTGAACATAAAGTGTCCTTCAAGGAGAAGGCGCGGACTTTATTACTTTGTTTCAAAGCGGGCATTCAACATTGTGGGCATGGGGCCGAAGATTATTGACGCTATTCTTGACAATAGCCTTATCCAAGACGCGGCGGACATTTTTGACCTAAGAGAGGGGGATTTGATACCAATTGAAAGGTTTGCGGAAAAATCCGCTAAAAATCTGGTCTCTGGAATAGAGGCGAGGAGAGATATACCGTTTGAGAGGTTTATTATCGCTTTGGGAATGCTTCATGTCGGAGATGAGACGGCGGAGGACCTAGCAGGACACTTCTCCACGATTGAAGGGCTAAAGTCAGCGACCATCGGGGAGCTTGAAGCAATTCCAAACATCGGAGGTGTGGTGGCAAAAAGTATTTATGATTGGTTTCGCGACAAGGGGAATGGGATTTTCTTGGAAAAGCTTTTAAGGAGAGTCTCTATCATCTACGAAAAGAAAGTAAAGAGCGGAAAATTATCAGGAAAGTCGTTTGTTTTGACGGGTGTACTGGAGAGCATGTCTCGTGAGGAAGCGAGGGGGAAAGTGAAAGCACTTGGAGGAGATGTCCATGAGTCAGTTTCAAAAAACACGGGTTACGTCGTTACGGGAGAAAACCCCGGGTCAAAATATGACAGGGCAAAGTCTCTGGGGGTAAAAATCCTAAGCGAGAAGGAATTCCTGTCTCTTCTTAAAAAATAAATGTATAATGAGCCAATATGTCTCTCTCCGAGAGGATACAATCCGATTTTAAGAGCGCTTTTAAGAACCATGAAGGAGCGCGGCTCTCCGTGCTGAAACTGCTTCAGTCTGAAATAAAGAACGCCGAGCTTGGAAAGCGAGCGAAAAGCGGCAAGGAGGGGAGTCTGACTGATGCCGAGATTCTTGATGTTGTCGGACGCGAGGTGAAGAAGCGCCGAGATGCCAGCGCTCTCTATGAAAAAGGAGGACGTCCGGAACTCGCGGCTAGGGAAAATGAGGAAGAAGCGGTCCTAAAAGCGTACCTCCCGGAGGAGCTTAACGAAAGCGAAATTAGGGACCTGATTCAAGAGGCCATTAGAGCGACCGGAGCGGTAACGGCAAAAGACTTGGGAAAAGTAATGGCGGAGCTTTCACCGAAAACAAAAGGCAGGGCCGATGGCGCTGTGGTAAGTCGTATTGTTAGGGAGTACCTATCATAAAACCCGTGAGGAAACTTTTTTTAGAATTATTCTTTACTTTTACAATCATCTTCGCCCCGATTTTCCCTGTCTTTGCCTTTCTCGTCATCTCTCCCGAATCTTCATTTCCTCAAATTGCCGGCCCCTTTTTCGCCGAGAAGGTTTCTCCGGACGACCTCCACAAGACCTACGCGAAGAGAAAAGTGCGCGTCTTGATCGTCCCCGGCCATGACGACGAGGCTCCGGGAGCGGAGTTCCGCGGCGTGAAAGAAGGGGATATCAATCTTAAAGTCGGTTATGAGCTCTACGGATTTCTTAAAGAAAACAAAAAATTTGAACCCTTTATCTTGAAAGAAAGTAACGGGAGCTACGCGAAGTGGTTTCTTGACTACCTTTCTTCCAAAGGGGGAGAAGTTTTGGCTTTTAGGGAAAAGTTGAAGCAGGCGATGTCTAAAGCGGTAGAAGGAGGCAAGGTGGAAGTAAAAACTCGCGTCTTCCATAACCCGGCGGCTGATAATATCTCCGTAAACCTTTACGCCGTGAACAAACTGGCGAATGAAAACAATGTTGACATCGTTATTCATCTTCATGTGAATGATTATCCCGGCAGGAGATTGAGCCAGCCGGGGAAATATTCCGGCTTTGCTATCTACGTGCCGGAGGATGAACTGCCGAACGCTCGCGTCAGCCAAGATGTGGCGAAGTCTGTAAGGGACAAGTTGTTAGGCGCGCTTCCCGGAAGTAATTTTCCAGGAGAATCAGCCGTTATAATTCCAGACCAGAAGCTTATCGCCATAGGGTCAAACGCCTCCCGCGACGGAGCGTCAATTCTCATTGAATATGCTTATATTTATGAGCCGTATTTCAGAAGCGATGAAATCCGTCCGCTCATGGAAAAAGAACTTGCCTTCCAAACTTATCGGGGGCTTCGGGACTATTTTGACCCTTCAGGGGAGGGGCAGTTAAAGAAAACAAGCCTTCTTCCCGCCACTTGGCAAAAGCCTTTAAGAAAGGGAACACAGGGAAGCCGTGAAGTTCTCCTCCTCCAGACGGCGCTCCGTATTAGCGGTGAGTATCCCCCAAAGGGTAAGAGTCTTCACGAGTGCGCCATTAACGGGAATTTTGGGAATTGCACGGAGGAGGCTGTCAAAACATTCCAAAAGCGATATTCCATTCCTCCAGTTGGCGCGGTCGGGCCTCTTACGATAAAAAAACTTAATGAGCTCGCGAGCCGCGGCAGTTTCTAAAAGCAGTTTGATTTTGACTTCCGGATAAGGCAGAATATGAATCATGATAGACATAGAAAAACTGGCGCGTCTCGTGAGGATTGCCTTGGGTGAGGATGAAAAAAAACGAATTGAGCGGGACTTTGAAGCGATTCTCCAGTATATTTCAAAGCTTAAAGAAGCTCCGTTGGGAGAGGAAAAAATATTTTCTCCCGAACATCTTGAACTGAAAAACGTTATGAGAGAAGATGTAAACCCGCACGAATCGGGTATTTTTACGAATAATCTTTTGAGCGAGGCGCCGGAGGTTTATAAGGATTATATTAAAGTCAAGAAAATTTTGTGACCATCAAGGAGGCGAGTGGCAAGTTGAGAGAAAAGAAGACCACCTGCGCGGAGTTAGTTTCTTCTTGCCTTAAAGCAGTGGATGAGATGGAAGGCGAGGTGCACGCTTATCTTGAGATATTCAGTGACGCTATGGAATTAGCGGAGAGAGAAGACGCGAGAATCACGGCAGGGGG
>DATDZM010000076.1:0-10586 GCA_036516815.1 Minisyncoccota bacterium
GAAGTTTTCTCCATAATATTTTTTGGGAAATTATAAATCTCGAAAATTTATTTTTAGCATGGAAGGAATTTAGGAAAGGGAAAAAAGAGAGAAAGGATGTACAGAAATTCGAGTTCCGATTGGAAGACAATCTTTTTCTTATTCACGAAGAACTGAAGAAGAAAAATTATAAGCACCTTCCATACACTTCTTTCTTTATCCAAGACCCTAAATTAAGACGTATAAATAAAGCTACCGTTCGCGACAGGGTCGTTCATCAAGCTACCTTTAGGATATTGTACCAAATTTTCGATAAAACATTCTTTTTTGACTCCTATTCTTGTCGCCTTTGTAAGGGTAATCACGGTGCTGTCAGACGACTCGAGACTTTTGTAAGACGATCAAGTAGAAACTATTCGAGAAATATTTATGTGCTTAAATGCGATATCAAGAAATTTTTTGACTCCATTGACCATCAAATTCTCTTGAGTCTTGTGAAAAGAAAAATTTTAGACGACAACACAAACTGGCTTTTAGAAAAAATTATTTACAGCTTTGAAAAAACAAAGGGCAAGGGACTACCTCTGGGTAATGTAACAAGCCAGATTTTTGCCAATATTTATCTTAATGAGCTAGACTACTTTGTTAAGCATGAGTTAAAGGTAAAATACTACATACGTTACTGTGATGATTTTGTTATTCTTGCTGAACAGAGAGAGATTCTTTGCCTAGTCACGCTCCAGATTAATGATTTTCTAAAAAATGTTTTAAAGCTAGAGCTACATGAAAATAAAATCATTATTAGAAAACCCCGCCAAGGGGTAGACTTTTTGGGATATGTTGTTTTACCACATTACAAAGTTCTGCGAACAAAAACCAAGCGTAGAATCTTAAAAAAACTTCAAAAAAAGAGACATGAATTAGAGCGTGGAGATATAAGCTCAATTTCTTTTCACCAATCCCTGCAATCTTATTTAGGAATACTGACGCATTGTAAGGGGTTTAAAGTAAAAAAGGACCTACTCTCAATATAATGATACAACATAGAAATTATACGTTATTTGTAGTAACATTAAGCTCAAGTTTATGGACAACTTGAGCAAAGGGCATTTGCATATTGTAACCCAAGCGATACGAAACATCTCTCTCATTTTTAACGACATCGGGTTTACGGTTGTCTCCGGTCCCGAGCTTGAAACGGAGTTCTATAACTTTGACGCTTTAAATATCCCCATAGACCACCCCGCCCGCGACATGCAGGACACCCTTTGGCTTAAAACAAAACCGGGAGAAGAAAAAAAGGTTTTGCGCACCCACACATCTTCAGTGCAGATTAGATTTATGGAAAGCATGAGGGCAAATCCGCGTCCAGCGAAAATTATCGTCCCCGGTCGTGTTTATAGAAACGAAGCCACGGATATGACGCACGAAGCTCAATTCTACCAGCTCGAGGGCCTGTATCTCAATAGTCGGGTTTCCATGACAGAGCTAAAGGGCGTGCTTGAGTACTTTTTCCGCGAGTTTATCGGGTCGGAGGCGAAGATTCGCTTTCGCCCAAGCTATTTCGCCTTCGTTGAGCCGGGAGTTGAGGTTGACGTTTGGTGGAAGGGGGGGTGGCTTGAGATGTTCGGAGCAGGCATCGTGCACCCCAGTGTCATAAAGTCAGCTGGCCTTGACCCTAGGACATGGAAAGGTTTTGCCTTCGGCGGGGGTATAGACAGGCTTATTCTTTTAAGGCATGGGATAGATGACATACGGCGCTTATATTTAGGAGACTTGCGCCTTGTTAATCAATTTTAACCCAACATGCTAATTTCTTATAACTGGCTGCAAAGCTACTTTGACAAAAAGCTCCCTGCTCCGGATGAGCTCTCGGCGCTTTTTAGCCGCCATGTTTTTGAAGTGGAATCAGTTTTACCGAAAAAAGGCGACCATGTTTTTGATGTTAAAATTTTGCCAGACCGGGCGCATTATTTACTCTCTCACTCGGGCGTTGCCCGGGAGATTCGCGCCATTACCGGACTGTCGCTTCGCGCTCCGGAAAATGCGGGTGGTGGGGGAATTGAATCGTCTGATGATATTACTATTCCCGACGTAAAGATAGAAGAGAAAGATTTTTGCCGAAGATATATGGCGAGGAGGGTGGAGGGTATAGACAGCGTTGCGACCCCGGCTTGGGTTACAGAGAGACTCTCGGCTATTGGCCAAAAGAGCGTGAACCCGCTTGTTGACGCCGTTAATTATGTGATGTTTGACATCGGCCAGCCGCTCCATATCTTTGACGCTGATAAAACTAAAGGGAGTATTGTTATCCGTTTGGCAAAGGATGGCGAGAAAATAACCACTCTTACGGGCGAGGAAATTATTCTCACCAAAGATGATTTGGTAATCGCGGACGACGACGGGGTCATAGGCATCGCTGGAGTAAAGGGCGGGGAACGGGCGGAAGTAACCCCAAGTACGAAAAATTTGATTATAGAATCGGCGAATTTTCACCCTGCGTCTGTACGCAGAACCGCCACGCGTCTAAATCTTCGCACCGACGCGTCAAAAAGATTTGAAAACGAAATCACTCCCGCGAAAGCTGAAGAGGGGATGAGCGCCGTTAATTCCGTAATAAAAAAATTTTGTCCGCAAGCTGTCTTTAGCGGACTGCGCGATGAATACCCGGCGCCGGTTTCTCCTTGGCATGTTCCTTTATCCATCGCGTCTATATCAGACATACTCGGGGAGTCTGTGACGGGAGATGAGGCGCGAGATTTACTGGGGCGTATGGACATAGTAGTAAGCGAAGACAAGGGCGAACTTGTGGCGATTCCGCCCCTTGACCGCCTAGATATTATAATCCCGGAAGATATAGCGGATGAAGTAGGCCGACTCCGAGGTTATGAAAATCTCGCTTCAACCATGCCCCCGGAGTTAGGGGTAAAAGAAGTTACGGATAAAGAATTTTTCTACGCGGAGAAAGCCAAGAATATTCTTGCGGAAAAAGGTTACTCCGAGGTGTTGCTCTACTCTCTTGTTCCAAAAGGGTTTTGGAATATAGCCAAACCTCTTTCAAAAGGTAAATCCGCTCTTCGCGAAGGACTTTCAACAAACCTTTTGGAGTCGCTTAAATTGAATACCCTAAACGCGGATTTGCTAGGTCTTGACCGGGTAAAAATTTTTGAATATGGGAGAGTGTTTCCGTCTAGCGGGGAAGAGGCTCACATAGCTCTAGCGGTGTCAAAAGGCAAAAAAAATGATGATGAGAGGGCAGATGATATTATTAGAGGTGACTTTGTTTCTTTGGGAGAAGGTTTGGGGGTGTCGCTAGAACCGGAAACATCCGGTGGCTTGTACGGAACAGTCGGGGAGGTGAATTTCTCCAAAACATTTAAGATGCTACCGGACGAAATCGCGCTCAAAAGTCTTAATTTCTCCAAACTTTCTAAAGACGCTCGCTATATGGCGTTTTCTCTATACCCGTTTATCACAAGAGATGTGGCTATTTTCATAAATAGCGAGGATGATAAATTTTCGGTAGAAAATATTTTAAGGAGGGAGTCGGGGGACTTGCTGGTTAGTTTAAGGCTCTTTGACGAATTTAAAAAAGACGGGAAATTGTCTCTTGCCTTTCGCCTAGTTTTCCAATCCCATGAAAGGACCCTTTCTGACGCGGAAATAAACAAAACAATGGAGCGAGTCTACGCGTCCCTCCGCTCCGCTAACGCCAACTGGGAAGTGAGGTGACCCTTATTCGGTGCTAAGGCCTGGTTTTATACACATTTGTCCCTGGTCTCGTATTTTCTTATCCAGTATGCTATAAATAGTATATCATGAAAAAACTTACTATGTATTTGGCGCTCGCTTTTCTCCTTACCACTCCATTCTTTACTTCGGCTTCAAGCGAGGTTGATGAGCAAGTGAGAAGGATGCGCGAGATTCAAGCCCAGATGGGATACTTGCAAGCGCAAATGGCGGGGGTCCTAAGGTTGAAGAAAGGCGAAGCGCTTACTCCTCCGCTTACTTCTCCTCTCTCGCTCCCCGTTTCTACCCTGAACGTCAATCGCAACCTGTCTTTCGGCCTTGTGGGTGATAATGATGTTCTTAGCCTCCAGCAGTTTTTGACTCGCGGGGGTTACTATAGCGGTCCCGTGACTGGCAACTACTTAAATCTTACTAGGGAAGCGGTTATAAAGTACCAGAGGGCAAATGATATAAACCCAACCGGTTTTTTTGGGCCCCTATCCCGCGCCCGCGCCGCGAGACCCTAAACCACCTTTCTCTCTATAATTTCTCCTTCCTCTTTTAGCTCTAATGTGCTAGAGTTAAGTCATCGTATGGCTAAAAGGGGGACTCAAAATGACGGCAATAACGTGAGTTATTCCGCTAAGGATATCTATGTTTTGGAAGGGCTTGAACCGGTGAGGAAGCGGCCGGGCATGTACATCGGCTCAACTGGGTTAGACGGTCTCCACCATCTGATATGGGAGATTTTTGACAACGGCCGCGACGAGGCGATGGGAGGCTTCGCCAATATCGTGGAAGTCGCTCTTCTCCCGGATAACCTCGTGCGGGTGGCAGACAACGGGAGAGGCATACCGGTTGATATTCATAAATCAACTAAAGTCTCGGCCCTTGAAACTATAATGACCACCTTGCACGCCGGGGGTAAGTTCGGAGGCGAGTCGTATAAAATCGCCGGAGGGCTCCACGGGGTCGGAGCCTCGGTCGTGAACGCTCTCTCAAGCTGGCTCAAAGCTGAAGTCTATAAAGAGGGAGAAGGCAAATATGTGCAGGAATATAAAAAGGGAAAACCTGCCGCCAAAGTAAAGAAAGTGGCGCCGACAAAACTAAACGGCACTGTCGTTACCTTTGAGCCAGACATGGAAGTCTTTAAGGAAATTAAGTTTGACTGGAACAGGATTTTAAACCATTTACGCGAGCAGGCTTATCTCGTGAAGGGCTTAAGAGTAGTGGTGATTGACGCTCGCGAATACAAGGGGAAGATAGACGATAAGGACTTGCTTTTCCTTAACTCCTTAAGGCTCTCAGTGGAGTCCATGACGTTTTATTTTGAAGGGGGACTCTACTCGCTCGTGAAATTTTTAAATAAATCGGAGAAGCCAATTCATGACAATATTTTTTATACTGAAAAAGAGGCGGAGGGCACAACCGTGGAAGTCTCTCTCCAGTACATAGAAGATATTTTAATTAAGGAGATGAGTTTTGCCAATAACATTCGCACTCCTGAGGGAGGTATGCATTTAACCGGGCTCCGCACCGCTCTCACAAGAACAATTAATGACTACGCTAGGAAGAACGGTCTCCTCAAAGAAGGAGAAGATAATTTTACCGGAGACGACGTGCGGGAAGGTTTGACCTCTATTGTTTCAGTAAAGCTTCGGGAGCCGCAATTTGAGGGCCAGACAAAGGCGAAGCTCGGGAACCCCGAAGTGCGCACGGCCGTTGAGGTCGTCTTTGGCGAGGCCTTCGCCAGCTATCTTGAAGAGAACCCTAACGACGCGCGGGCGATTATCGGTAAAGTTACTTTGGCCTTAAAGGCAAGGAAAGCCGCCAAGGCGGCTAAAGAAAGCGTCCTGCGCAAGGGAATACTGGAGGGGCTGATGCTCCCAGGGAAGCTCGCCGATTGTCAATCAAAAGACCCGAGCGAATCGGAACTTTTTATCGTTGAGGGCGATTCGGCCGGCGGTTCCTCAAAGCAGGGGAGAGACAGGCGAACACAGGCGGTTCTCCCTCTTAGGGGGAAGATTTTAAATGTTGAAAGAGCGCGTTTGGATAAAATGCTCGCCTCAAAAGAAATCAAGGCTCTCGTTATTGCTTTAGGCACGGCCATTGCCGAAGAGTTTGATTTAAATAAGCTTCGCTATCACAAGATTATTATCGCCACTGACGCGGACGTGGACGGCTCGCACATTCGCACCCTCCTCCTCACTTTATTCTACCGTTACTTCAAGCCAGTGATTGAAGGAGGATACATATATGCGGCTATCCCGCCACTTTTTAAAATCACTAAGGGGAAAGAGATTTGGTACGCTTATAACGACGCGGAGAAAGAAAGAATCGTTGGGAAGACGAATGAGGGGTATAACGTCCAGCGTTACAAAGGGCTTGGAGAGATGAACCCGGAACAATTGTGGGAGACGACCATGGACCCGAACACCCGCGTCTTAAAAAAGTTTACTATTGACGACGCGGAGCAAGCCGACAAAATATTTGAGATTTTAATGGGCGCCGAAGTTGAGCCCCGCAAGCTCTTTATCCAAGCAAATGCCAAAGAAGTGCAGAACCTGGATGTATAATTCATTTTTTCTCCGAGACTTCCCTAGATATTAGATCAATGAATTTCTTGGTTGGGATTACGCCCAAGTCGCGAGAGCGGGACTGGGCGGAGACTAACCCCGATTGTTTTTCCTTTTCGCCGACCACGACTATGTAAGGAATTTTTTGGAGCTTTGCCTCGCGGATGCGTTTGCCAAGAGTCTCATTTGACTCGTCTATCTCGGTTCGGACATTAGCCGTTTTCAGTTCGCCCATAACTTCTTTGGCGTAGCCCGCAACCTTCTCGCTTACGGGGAGAATCATTGCCTGAACGGGTGAAATCCAGAGAGGGAAGGCTCCGGCATAATGCTCAATTAAAATGGAGAGAAATCTTTCAATCGCTCCCATGATAGCGGCATGGAGCATCACTATTCTCTCTGTCTTGCCGCTCTCGTTAACGCAGGTTAAGTTAAATCGCTCCGGCATATTCATATCAAGCTGGATTGTCGCCACTTGCCACTCGCGCCCGATGGAGTCGTGAGCCAGAAAGTCAATCTTTGGCCCGTAAAAGGCGGCCTCTCCTAAAGCTTCCATAGATTTTACCCCCTTCTTTTTTATGACTTCGCGGAGCTGTGATTCTGCTCTCTTCCAAACAGCCGGTTTGCCCAGATAATTTTTAGAATGTTTCGGGTCATGGAGGGAGAGGCGCACTTTTAATTCTCCGAAGCCTACGCCTTTATAGAATTCATGGACAATGTCCCAGATATTGCTAATCTCCTCTTCCGCTTGCGACTCGCGGCAGAAGACGTGAGCATCATCTTGGGTAATAGACCGCACGCGCGAAAGGCCGTGAAGCTCCCCCGTTTGCTCGTCTCTGTAGACTTTTGTCGTTGAAGCGTAACGCTGGGGGAGCTCGCGATAACTCCACTTTTTTCTAGAATATATCTGGATGTGGTGGGGACAGTTCATCGGCTTTACGGCAAACTCATGCCCCTCCCGCGTCGTAATATGCAAAAGTTCGTTCTTGAATTTATCCCAATGTCCGCTCGTCTCGTACAGCTCTTTTTTCGTGATATGGGGAATATCCACTCTCTCGTAGCCGCGAGCCTTGCGAAGTTCCCAAACAAAATCATCCAGTAAATTACGGAGTGTCGTCCCCTTTGGCGTCCATAGGGGGAGACCCGCTCCAACAAGGTCGGAGAAAACAAAAAGGTCCAGCTCGGTCCCAAGCTTGCGATGGTCTCTTTTTTCAGCTTCTTCCCGCATCTTCAAAAATCCATTGAGTTTCTCTCTTGACTCAAAAGCCAGTCCGTAGATACGGGTAAGTTGCTTATTCTTCTTATCTCCCTTCCAATAAGCGCCGGCAGTTTTAAGAAGCTTTAAAGCGTCGAGGGGAATTTCGTTCGTGTTTTTAACATGGCCTCCTCGGCAAAGGTCCTCAAAAGTGTCTCCGGTTTTATACACCGTGAGAGGCTTTTTTTCTTTTATAAAATCTGAAATGAGCTCAAGTTTGAACGGCTGGCTCTTAAATTTTCTTTTCGCCTCCAGGGCAGAGGTCTTTTTTCCGGTAAAGGGCAAATTCTGCTTAATAATTTCTCGCATGGAGTTTTCAAGTTCGGGCAAATCTTTGTCGGTTATGGGGAGGGGGGGGAGAAAATCGTAATAAAATCCATTCTCAACAACTGGCCCAACACCAAGCTTTGCCTTCGGGAATTTCTTTAAAACGGCCATGGCAAGAACATGCGCCAGAGAATGGCGAATGTCTTCTAAGGACGATTCTTTTGTTCCTATTTTCATAGCCATATTCTAGCCCCTTACTTTACATTTTGCAAAAGCATTAAATGGCGAGGAAGACGTATATTAAATATACGGATAGTAAATATAATGTTAATGTTCAAGTATACCATCTAGGTGCGATCGTTGGAATTTGGTATAGTATAGATAAATAAGATATGAAGAGAAACAGAGAAAAAAGATTTTATAGCCCGACAAAGCAAAAAATCCTACTCTTGCTCGCGGCTGGTGTCGCTCTTAGCTTTACCCGATCACCAAAGGCTAATAACCGTGTTCTAAAGAGCCTTAGTAAAGAGTGGAAATATATTAGAAGAGATTATCTCTACAGGACTTTAGACGAATTTTACAATAATAGATTAATTGCTTGGGAGGAAGAAGCTGACGGTTCTATAAGAGCCATACTTGCGGAGAGAGGGGAGAAGAGAATACTAAAATTTAGGTTAGATCAAATGGAAATCAGGAAGCCCAAACAATGGGATAAAAAGTGGAGGATTGTATTTTTTGATATACCGGAAAAAATGAAATTGGGGCGGAACGCTCTTAGGGAAAAACTGAAAGAGCTGGGATTTTGCGAGGCCCAAAAAAGTATTTATTTGTTCCCGCACGAATGTAAGGACGAGATCGATTTTATCGTTGAGTTTTTCGACGCTCGACGATTTGTTCATTACGCGGAAGTCTCAAACTTAACAAACGAGGCTAAATTCAAATTACACTTCAGTTTATCCTGAAATTAGTGATATAAAGTCTAAATCAATTATACCAAATTCCGACGATCGTTGGTTTTTGGTATAATGTGTTTTGTCGCGTGTTGATAAAGGAAGGCTTTTTTATACTTCCAGCTCTTTTATTTTTTCCACAATGATTGAGGGGGAGCCGTTCCTATGGGAGACCTTGCCTTGGATAGCGACACAACCCCCCTCTCTTATCATGTCTTTTGACTTCTCGTAAAGGCTGGGGAAGATTACCGTCTCCACGCTGTCAGTGAAGTCCGAAATTTTCATAAAAAACATTGACTCGCCGCGCTTGGTCACGATTTTCTTCGCTTCCTCAATGATCCCAGCGGTTATAACGGGGAAGCCGTTCTGCAGTTTCTTTGCCCCGCCTATTTTTGTTTTAAGCTCCCTTAACTTATCTTTAAATTTTTCTAACGGGTGGCCGGAGACGTATAATCCCAAAAGTTCTCTCTCCCACAATAATTTTTCCTCCTGCCTTGCGGGACGGGTCTCTTTTAATCTTAGCTTCGGGATTGAGGCGGCGTCGTTCATCAGAGAAAAAAGGGAGCCTTGGTTTGAAGATTTACCCTTCATAAATTCGCGGTTGTATTCAAGCGCTTCGTCTAAGTTTAGGAGCATCTGATTTCTTTCTCCCAGGGCGTCCATGGCGCCGGACTTGATTAATGATTCAAGCGATTTTTTATTCACGTTGCGGTGGCGGACGCGTTCCAGAAAATCTGAAAGGTCTTTATACTTCCCCCCGCGCTTCCTTTCCTCTATTACCTCATCGGCTATCTCCGTCCCCAAATTTTTTATGGTATAAAGGCCAAAACGAATATTCTCCTTTCCCCCATTTTCACCCATAACCACAGTGAAGCTCCCGAAGCTCTCGTTTACATCCGGAGGGAGTACGGGAATCTCCATACGCTTGCACTCGGATATAATCTCGGCGATTTTCTCCACTTCTCCGGAGTCGGCGGTAAGAACTGCCGTCATATAAATTACCGGGAAGTTTGCTTTCATATAAGCGGTTTGGTAAGCAACGCGTCCGTAACTTGCCGCGTGTGCTTTGTTAAAACCGTAGGCGGCAAAAGGTTCAATGAGCTTCCACATCTCATCCGCCTTCTTTGGGGTCATGCCGTTTTTTATAAATCCTTCAACGAGTTTCTCCCTCTGCGCCTCCATCTCTTTTGGGATTTTTTTGCCCATAGCTTTACGCAATTTATCTGCTTCAAGCCAAGAGTATCCGCCAAGATTTATGGCGATGAGGAGGACGTCGTCTTGATAGGTAATAACCCCGTAGGACTCATCAAGAATATCCTTAAGCCTGTGGTCTAAGTAGCTCACGAGTTCGGGCTTGTGTTTCCTCTCAATATACTTTGGGATGGATTCCATCGGCCCGGGCCGATAGAGAGCGACCATGGCGTTAATGTCGTGAATGCTCGTGGGGCGGAGGTCCTTCAAATACCTCGTCATCCCGGCTCCGTTTAACTGGAAGAGCCCCATTGTCTCCCCCCGGGAGAGAAGGTCAAATGTTTTCTCGTCATTCAAGGGGATGTTCTCAATGTCTACCGATAACCTATTAATCTCTTTTACCATTCGCACGGCATCGGTTAAGATGGAGAGATTTTTGATTCCCAGAAAATCAAATTTCAAAAGGCCGACATCTTCAATGGCATGCATCTCATATTGGGTAATTATCTTCCCGCCGCGGGGGTCAAGTTGGGTGGGAGTATAGTCGGTGACAGGGCCGGGAGCGATGACGACACCGGCGGCGTGCACCGATATGTGCCTAGTGCAGCCCTCAAGCTTTTTTGCCAAATCTATAATATCTTT
>DATDZM010000077.1:0-4461 GCA_036516815.1 Minisyncoccota bacterium
GCCAAAGTAAAAAGCGAGCGAGCCTGCCGAAAAGGCCTTTTGTGATTCGGGGAGAGACCTGTTCCAAGAGTAGGAAACTTTGTTCGGATTTGAAAATTCATTGAAAAACCCAAGTGAGTTTTCCCCGGGGTCTAAAAGCGACTCTCCCCGCTCCCGAATAGTGACTTCATAGGTATTAGGGTCAACGATGGGGTTCCCCCGCTCAAGGATAAACATGGAGATAATCTCCTTCGCGTTTGTGACATTCTCAAACTCTCCCAAAGCCGCGCCGGATACTGTAACATTGCCCCTCTCATCCTTCCTTGTCAGCTTTGGAATATCCGTTAAAAATTGATCCCAATATTCCGGCGCTTTGGCAATGCCGGATGAAGAAAGGAGGTCTTTATTCACATATAAGACGATGGGGTCAACAAGGACAGGGACGGCGATTGTTCCGGTCTCCCCCCTCTCTTTTGTTTTCTCCAGAAAAAGGTTCGCCCCGTCTATAAAAGTGTCGTTGAAGCTCCTCTCCGAGAGGCTCGCGAATGGAATTGCATGGAGGCGGTTTTTACTCTTTAGAATAGCGTCTTGAGTTATAAACCAGGCGTCAGGACCCTTGCCGGAGGCAAGCGCGTTTAGAAGTTCAGACTCAAATGTTTCCGGATTCTTTTCCACATAATTAATCTCAAAGAACTTTATGGCTTCGCTCTTTATTTCATTCAACACTAGTTCCATGTCTCTAGATGGGAAAGTCCCCCAAAGTTCTATTTGGGCCGGTTTTTGCCCCAAGCCCGGACCGAGAAGGGGGATGATTCCGGATATGACAAGGACGGCAAAAACAATCGCGATTACAAACACGGCTGTAGTGATAATTTGGGTAAGACTCATAAGTTATGGCGATTTAAATAAAAGTCCGTAATGATTATCTCCAGCTTCAAACTCGCGCTCAAATTTTAAGCCAGCTTGAAGACACATTACTCTCATCTCATCTCTCCCGACCCTCTGGATTGCCGACGGGCCAAGGGCTTGGCCAGTTCCCGAATCATTTTCCCAATCAATAACGGCAACAACGCCTCCCGGCTTCAAAACCCTTTTAGCCTCAAGAATAACGTCTTTTCTCCTCTCTGTTTCTACCTGGAAGAGAAGGTTTGATATTATAACGATGTCAAGACTGCGGTCAGCCAGCCGGGAGCCTTTTTGGTTTTCCAGATTCGCCCAGATGATTTCTAAGTTCTCGAGATGTCCTTCCTCGGCGTGGGATTTTATTCTCCCCAGGAGGTCTTTTTGTATATCAATGGCGTAGACTCGCCCGTCTTCTCCAGCCATTTTTGCCGCGGCGAAAACATAGTGCCCGGAGCCAGCGCCAAAATCAGCCATTATCGTTCCCCGTTCTATCCCTATATTTTTCAAAACTTCTTCAGGCTTAACGAACATTTATTTTAAAGATAAGTAAGAGAGGCGATAGCGTCCCCTTCTTTAAGCCTCATAATGCGCACCCCCTGGGTCTGGCGCCCCAAAGACGGGATCTGGCTAAGGTCGGTGCGGATGACATTGCCTTTCTGGGAAATAGCAATAATCTCCTTGAAGTCCGGGTTCATCACCTTGGCGATTACGAGAGCGCCGGTTTTCTTCGTAATCTTTGAGGCTTTAATGCCCGACCCGCCCCTCTTCTGAAGTCTGTAATTTTTGATGTCTGTCTTTTTCCCGTAACCGTACGTGCTCATAGTGAGGATAAATTGGCTTCCCGTCCCTTTCCTTACCACATCCGACCCGACAACAGTGTCTCCGGCTTTTAGACGAATCCCCCGGACACCCCCGGCGGCTCTGCCCATTTTCCTCACATCCGACTCCTTAAACCTTACTGATTGTCCCCGCTCCGTGGCGATTACGACGTTATCCCCGCTTGAGGAAAGATAGGCAAATTTCAGTTCGTCGCTCTTATCAAGTTTAATGGCTACAATGCCGCTTCGGCGGATGTCTTTCAAAGTGGCGGCATCAACTTTTTTTATTATACCGTGCTTGGTGACCATAATCAAAGATAATCCTTCAACAATAGCCTTTTTAGGGAAGGCCAGAGCGGAGGTTACTCTTTCTTCGCTTGAGAGGGGCAGAAAATTAAGGATTGACTTGCCTTTTGTCGCCTTTTTGCCTTCGGGCAGGTCGTACATTTTCGTCTGGTAGGCTTTGCCTCTGTCGGTAAAGAATAAAACGTCGTCATGCGTGTTCGCGCTCATGAATATGTTCACGAAATCCTCCTCTTTCGTGTTCATGTCAATAACGCCGACCCCTCCCCGGTGTTGCGAGCGATACGAATCGGGGGTCATTCTTTTCACATATCCGCCGTTTGTGATGACCATTACCGCTTCGGCTTCCGGCACAAGGTCGTCTTGGGACATAATTTGGGCCGCTCTCCCGACGATTCGCGTCTTTCTTTCGCTTGGATACTTTCTCTTTATCTCAAGGAGCTCCGCCTCCACTACCCCGAGAATTTTTTCAGGGTCTTTGAGCAAGGCTTGCAATTCTTTTATTATCTTCAGCTTCTCTACGAGTTCATCTTCAATTTTCTGCCGCTCCAAACCGGCAAGGGTCTGCAGGCGCATTTCAAGTATCGCCGTGGCTTGCTTATCGGAAAACGAGAATTTTTCCATAAGCCTCTTATGGGCAATTTCTTTGTCCGGAGCGGCTTTGATTGTTTTAATGATTTGGTCAATGTGGTCTAGGGCCTTCTTCAATCCTTCCAATATGTGAGCCCTATCAAGGGCCCTCCCGAGGTCAAACTTGGTGCGCCGCGTAACAACCACCCTCCGATGGTCTATAAAATACTGGAGAACTTCCTTGAGGCGCATGAGCTGGGGCTGGATACCGTCAGCGAGGGCAATCATGTTGAAGTGAAAGGTCTTCTCAAGGTCCGTCCTCTTGTATAAGTTATTTAAAATCTTTTGAGGATTTACGCCCTGTTTTAAGTCAATTGAGATCCGGAGTCCGTCTTTATCAGACTCGTCCCTGATGTCCTTTATCCCCTCAATCTTCTTTTCATGGACAAGGTCGGCCATTTGGATAATGAGTTCTGATTTATTTACTTGATATGGAATTGAATTAACCAGTATCTGGTATCCTTTGTCCTGCTCCACCACTTCAACTTCTCCCCGGGTGACAACCCCGCCTCGGCCGGAGGCATAGGCGTGATGTATGTCCTTTGTGTTAAAAATAATTCCGCCAGTGGGAAAATCAGGACCTTTTACGAATTGAGTGAGGTCATCCGTAGTCGCGTCGGGATGATGTATCAGGTAAGCTGTCGCGTCAATCACTTCGCCCAAATTATGCGGAGGGATGCTTGTAGCCATCCCCACCGCGATGCCGAAAGAGCCATTCAAAAGAAGCTGGGGAAGAACGCTCGGGAGGACTTTAGGCTCCTCCAAGCGATTATCGTAGTTCGGAGCAAAGTCCACCGTGTCCTTCTCAATGTCCTTTAGTATTTCTTCCCCGATCGGAGCCATTTTTGCTTCAGTGTAACGAGAGGCCGCGGGCGGATCCCCGTCTATAGACCCCCAGTTCCCCTGTCCCTGAACCAAAGGGTAACGCATTAAAAAGTCTTGGGCTAATCTCGCAGTCGCGTCATAAATGGCTGTTTCCCCGTGGGGGTGGTATCTGGCAAGGACTTCTCCAACAATACCAGCCGATTTCCGGAACTTAGCTCCATGATTGAGTCCGAGTTCATGCATGACATAGAGAATCCTCCTGTGAACCGGTTTTAAGCCGTCACGGACATCCGGAAGAGCCCTAGCCACTATAACAGACATAGCGTAGTCTAAGTAGGACGTACGCATTTCATTCGTAATGTCGTTTAAGATTATCTTGTCCTTTATCGGTTCTGCTTCTTGTTTATCGCTTCTCTTCATGGTTATTTATACTTTTTATCATGGCCGCGACGGTGTCCTTTATAGTCGTAAGCGGGGTATAAAGATCACTCTCTCTATCCTCAACGACCGAGTCTTGGTTTGTGAAGGTAAAATTCAGAGTGGAGACCCATATCGCTACAATAATCGTCATTATAAGTAAAACGGCAAAAATGAGCACTTTCTTCCTCTCCGTTTCCGGCTTGCTCCGGAGATTTTCAATTGTTTCTATGAGAGGCATGGCGCGAGTATGACAAGTTCTGTTTCCTCCTTCTGGGCGATATCTCTCTTTTTTATAGTTAATTTATCAGCTGGCTTTATATCTTCGCCCCCGAATTCTTTGACAAATTCATTTAATGGATTCCTTCCCTTCGCTGATTCTCCGTAATGCATGGGTATGATTATCTTAGGCTCAATCTGGGACGATACCTTCGCCGCCGTCTGCGGGTCAAGTACCGTTTCGCCTCCAATCGGTAAGAAGAGGATATCTACTTCGCCTATTTTCTCCTTGACTTCCGGCCGTAAGGATTTCTCCCCAAAGTCGCCTAAGTGGCATAGCCTAATGCCCTCAATCTCTAAAGAATAA
>DATDZM010000078.1:0-11179 GCA_036516815.1 Minisyncoccota bacterium
CTTTTTAAGGACTGGGACTCTTTCAAACTCTTGTCTATTTCTTTTTTATACGCGTCAATTTCGCGCTGAATTTCTTGTATTTGCTTCGTGCGCTCCTCTACTTTTTGCCTCAAATCGGCAAGTTTATCCGCGCCCATCAAAATTCCCGGAGATAAAGAAGAGGAGATGAAAACCGCCGCGATAATTATCACCCGGGCTTTATAAAATCGAGGCGGCATAGAGTATTCTGGCTTTTACTTCCTCCTTCCCCATAATGCCAGCGATTAGGAATGGGTCCGGCGAGCGCTCTTTTGCGGTTAACGCCACCCTCATCGGCCAGAGAACATTGGCTCTGCCGTTTTCTTCCGCGTAATTCCAGATGGCGTTACGCACCTCCTTGGCGCTAAAATTATTATAGGGAATATTATTGAGGAGATTGGCGATTTGAGTTAAATGCTTTTTACATTCTACCGGATCTTTTTCCCCGGACCTGAGAAGCAATTCCCTCCCCGGGTAGACCTTTTCAAAAAAATAAGAAACGAGGTCTTTAATGTCGCACAATTTTTGAAGCCTCTCTGCTTCAAGAGATACTACTTTCTCCCAAAAATCCTTATCCCCCAGCGCTTTCTCTCTCCAGCCTTCCGGAATAAAGTTAAGGAGGCTTGAAACCAGAGCCTCCTTGGGCATTCTTTTTATATGCTGTTTATTTACCCAATTTAATTTTTCTATGTTAAAAATTGCCCCTCCCTTTTGAATATTTCCTAAATCAAACCTTTTTTCAAGGTCCGTAAGAGAAAATATCTCTTCGTTGGTCTTACTCTGCAGAGACCAGCCAAGAAAGGCGATAAAGTTTACAATCGCTCCCGGCAAATATCCGGCCTCTCTATATGAAGTTACCGAAATTTCCCCCTGTCGTTTAGACATTTTTGATTTATCTTCGGATAGAATAAGGGGCAAATGGGCGTAAGACGGCTCTTTGACCTTAAGAGCTCTCGCGATAAGTATCTGGCGCGGAGTATTTGAAAGATGTTCCTCGCCGCGGATGACATGAGTTATTTTCATTTCAAAATCGTCAACAACGACGGCAAAATGATAAAGCGGAGTGTCCAAGTTTTTAGCAATAACAAAATCTCCCAAGTCCCCAGTGTTAAATGTTATATCGCCTCGGACGAGGTCATTGAATTTAATCGCCTCTCCGGGATTCTTCAGCCTTATGACGGATTTGCTCTCCCCTTCCCTCTCATCCGACACATAGGCGCTCTCTTCATCTAAAAGTTTTTTTAAATAATTTTTATATATATCCAGTCTTTCGCTCTGTCTGTAAAGCTCGTCCCATTTGACGCCTAGCCATGAGAGAGACTCAAGGATATTATCCTCATACTCTTTCTTTGAACGCTCTTTGTCAGTGTCTTCTATCCTTAGAATAAACGTCCCGTTATTTTTCTTGGTAAAAAGGTAGTTAAAAAGAGCGGTCCTCGCGCCCCCAATGTGCAGGAGACCCGTGGGCGAAGGCGCAAACCTTACCCGTACTTCTTTCGTATCTTCAGGAGGCATGTTCAAGGGCAAGATTTATAATTTCTTCGGCGATGGTTAAAGCCGCGCCCTTCCTGCTGAACTCTTTCGCGGCCTTGGACATTTTCTCTAACCTTATTTCATCTTTAAGGACGAGGCGAATCTCCGATGCCAAGAGGTGCGGGGTAAGATTATCTTCTTCTATAACATCAGAGGCTCCGCTTGAGGCGTAGTTATAAGCGTTTTCCCTTTGATGACCTTGAGCCGAACCTTTGAGAGGAATAAGAATGCTGGGCGCTCCGGAGGCGGCGATTTCAAAAATTGACCCGGAGCCCGCTCTTGATATGACAATACTGGCGGCGGCATAGGCCATTCTCATGCCGCTCTCATCTAAAAAGCCAAAGGGGTGGTATCGCGATTTATAGATTGATTTGCCAATAGTGACTTCAGTGATTTTTTTAACTTCACTTATATTCAAAAGGCCGCATTGGTGAATAATTTGGTAATCATTGAGAAGGTTAGGAAGAATATCAAGGACAGTTTCATTTATTTTCACCGCTCCCTGCGACCCGCCCATAATAAAGATAACTGGGGTTCCACCCTCAAGATTAAAAAATTCTCCCGCTCCGAGCTTAGCGGGAGTAAAAAACTCATGGCGAACGGGATTCCCGGTCAGGGCAAGTTTTTTTTTGTCAAAATAACTCGCAGTTTCTCCAAATGATATGGCGATTCGTTTGGCAAACTTCCCCGCCCAGAGATTCACTTTCCCCGGAATTGAATCCGACTCATGAATAATTAAGGGGATTCTAAAAAGTCTGGAAGCAAGAATCACGGGGAAACTGGCGTACCCCCCTTTGCTGAAAACAACGTCCGGGAAATCAAGGTAAATATACCATATTGACTTGACAAAACCGATAATTGTTTTAAAAGTGTCAGAGATATTGAGGAGGGAAAAATATCTTCTAACCTTCCCCGCGTAGATTCTTTTAAACCTTACACGGTACCTAAAGAGCGCCTCCTCGTCATAAGGGCTATCCGACATGAAGACCAAATCCATGGTGACGATTTTCTCTCTCTCCGCGAGTTTTGAAAGCGCCTCCGCTACGGCTATAATCGGATAGAAATGTCCTCCTGTTCCTCCTCCTGTTAAAAGTATTTTCATCTAACGCTGATATTTTGAAATATTAATCAAGACTCCGCTCTCCGCGAGGGCTAAGGCGAGAGCTGTGCCCCCCTGGCTCACGAAAGTCATGGGCAACCCGGTTAAGGGCACGATACCAACCATTGAACCGATATTAATAAACGCTTGGGACGTGATAAGTATAACAATTCCCGACCCCAAGAGTCTACTGAAAACTTCCGGCGACTCTCTTGAAATTTTTAACCCCCGATGAGCAAAGAAAAGAAATAATCCTACAAGAGTAATCACCCCAATGAATCCGAATTCTTCGCCATAAACGGCGAAAATGGAGTCCCCGATCGGTTCCGGCAGATAATTAAATTTCTGCGCGCTCATACCGAACCCTTTGCCGAATAGCCCCCCGGAACCTATGGCGATTTTTGATTGCTGGAGTTGGTACCCGGACCCTTTCGTGTCGGAGACTGGGTGGAAAAAGACTGTGATTCTTGACCTCGCGTGCGGCTTAATAAAGAAAAGAGTAGCCAAAAAAATCAATCCTATAAGGATAAGAATGCCGAAATGCCCAGCCTTTCCTCCGGCGATAAGAAAAAGAAGCCCCCCGGTTAAAATCATTACTCCAAGAGTCCCGAAATCCGGTTCAAGAAAAATCAACGCCCCAGAGAAAATAAGGATGCCGAGAAAGGGAATAAATCCGTCTTTTAACGATTCAATGTTTTTCCTCTTGGCGCTTAAATACGCGGCTAAGTATACGACAAAGCTGAATTTCAAAATTTCCGACGGTTGAAAAAATATTGACCCCACTTTAATCCAACGCCGTGCGCCGCCATAGCTAAAGCCGGTTTGGGGAATAAAAACGAAAATGGCGAGAACGAAAGACAGGAGAAGGAAAGGAAGCGCTATTTTTTTCCAATATTTGTAGGGAATCCTGCTTGTGATATTTAAAAATAGGAAGCCAAGGCCAAGGCCAAGTAAAAGCTGGCGAGAGATCACGCTGTAGAAAGTGGCGCCGCTCCTCGTAAGAAGCCCCATTGAAGCGGAGATGAGTATAAAAAGCCCGATTAAGGTTATGAAAAGGACGGTGAAGAAAAATATTCTGTCTGATTTTAGAGCCCGCATAAATTTACATGTATTTTCTTAGCACTCTTCCGGAAAGAGCTCCCGTCAAGTTGCCTTCCCTTAAAGCTACTTCCCCATTTACAAGAACCCACAGAACGCCCTTAGGCTCCTCCCTCGGCTCTTCGTAATTAGGTTCCGCGGAAATCGCGAGAGGGTCAAAAATTATTATGTCTGCTTTGCAATTTCTCGCTATAAGACCCCTGTCAGAAACACCAAGGATGGTAGCCGGAAGTCCTGTCATCTTGTGGATTGCCGAGGCCCAGTCAAGAATGCCGCTCTCCTTGGCGAATATTTGAAGGGCGCGGGGAAAAGTCCCGAAAGAGCGCGGGTGCGGCAAGTTAAACCCGCGTGGTGTTCCGGGAAAGTTTTTCTTGTCATATCCCGGTCCGTCCGAAGATACGGCGGCATAATCTTCTCTGGCGACAAGCTCTATATTTTCTGCCGATATGGCATCGCTGAATATGCGGACATTTAAATTGTTGACGATAAGGAGACGAAGAATAGCCTCTTCCCCGGAAATGCCGAGGTTTTGGGATATTGAATCCAACGTTTTACCTGTAACGCCGACCTCCCTGGGGCCGGAGGCGACTATTACGCTTTCGTAGTGGAGAGTTAAGTCTTTCAAGTGCAGAAGGATGGCGGCCCTCCTCTCGTCTTTCTGGTCGGAGAGGAGAGCGGTAAGTTCTCTATGTTCCATCTTCCTCGCCCAAGGAGGGAGTAGGAAGAGAAGGTCAGAATCCGTATTAGTGTAGGGGAAAAAGTCGCAGGTTATTTTTATGCCTTCCCCGCGAATTCTGTTCAGCATGAGAAGCGCCTTTGGAAAATCCAATGAGGACGTCTTCCCTAAAGCTCTAAAGTGGGAGATATGGCTTTTGGCCTTAGAACCGCGAGCCAAGGCAAGAACTCTTGAAACGGCGGGTAGGAGTTCCCTCCCCTCATCTTCAAGATGGTGCTTTAGGATGGCGTTGTTTTTCTCCAGTATGCCACAAAGCTCTATCATAGCGCTGTCGGCAAAAGATTTCATTTCATATATGCCAAAGTTAGTGGAGAGGCCAAAGGCTCCCTCCTTAAGAGATTCCTTGAGGAGATATTCCGCCGTCTTTAACTCTTCGTCATCCACCCCCCCTTGTCTCTCTGATATTCCTCTTCTAATCGTAGTAAGACCGACTAGGGTGGCAAAATTTACCCCGATGGGGTGTCCTTCCATTTCGCTCAAAAATTCTCCCATCGTCCGCCAATTTATATTAACTTCAGAGACATTAACCCATCTCTCCACTTCTTCAATTGAACCACGAGCGGTAAAGGGAGCGAGAGAAAAACCGCAATTTCCTCCAACTATAGTTGTAACACCCTGTCCTATAAAACTCTCTTGCCCTGGGTCAGTGAATACGCTCCAGTGGGTATCCGAATGCGTCGTAAGGTCAATAAATCCGGGGGTAACATATTTGCCTGCGGCGTTTATCACGAGGTCGGCCCTCTCTCCTTCCAGATTGCCGACCTTCGCGATCAGTCCGTTTTGAACGCCGATGTCGGCAATTTCCGGCTTGTTGCCTTTCCCGTCGAAAACTGTGCCGTCTCTAATGATAATTGAGTATTCCGTCATCTTATTAAGAGTCAGCCCACGAGTGCCATCGTCATGCCGATGATGGCCAAAATAAAGCCAATAATCCAAAACCGCATTGTAACTTTATAAGAAGGCCAGCCTAGGGCTTCAAAATGGTGGTGTATGGGCGCGACGAGGAAAATCTTCCTGTGGAATAATTTTTTTGAAATCAATTGAATTATAACCGAACCAGATTCCGCGACAAGAGGAAAGGCGATGATGGGAAGGACAATGACCGCTCGAGTCAAGAAGGCTATGACGGTAAGAACCGTGGTAAGGCCAAGGATGCCGGTTTCCCCCATATAAAACCTGGCTGGCGGTATGTTAAACCACAAAAAGGCGAGTATCCCGCCCGCAAGGACAGCCGAAAACGCCGCGATGTCTATTTGATTTTTGAAAAAGGCGATGCCGGCGTAAGCGGCAAAAATAGAGGCAAAAACTCCCCCGGAGAGGCCATCCAAGCCGTCAATTACCCCGCCGCTAAATATGGCAAGCATTACCAGAACAAAAAGGGGAATAAATAAGAGTCCGAGATGTACTTCTCCATAGAACGGCACGTCTATTGAACTCACCCCGAGCTTGAAGTAAAACCAATAGGCTCCAATAAGGCCAAGGATTATGACAAGGACAATCCTTTTTTTAAGACTAAGACCGCCGGCGATGTACTCCCCCTTCCCGCGCACCTGCAGGACATCGTCAATAAGCCCAATAAAAGACCCGACAATAAGGGTAAAAAGAGGCAGCCATGTCTGGTTTCTGCTTAAAAAATTAAGCTTCTGGGTTGTATCTCCCGGGAAAATTTCGCTGGCGATAAAGAAAAGCAGGGTTACGATAACGACACTCGCCCAGATTAAAATCCCTCCCATCCGGGGAGTATTCACCTCCTTTTCCCCGTGCATCTTGTTGAATATCGGGGTCCCGCCTCCCCCCAAGGCTCTAGTGCGGGGAGTTTTTTTCCACATCTTTTTGGAATAAAGAAAATAAGTAAGAATCGGCGTCAAAAAAATTCCTAAGAAAAAAGTGAGTGACGATAGACCAAAAATTTTAATAATATTTAAAATCATTCCAAGTATCTAAAAGTCGCCTCAATAATAGCATTCATGTCGGTAAATCTTTCCTCCTCTCCGGAGCCAAGGACAACGGTAATGACTGGGTGGTCAAGCCCGGCGTCAAAAACGAGAGTCAAATTCCCCCCAGCGAGGTCGGTAAATCCGGTTTTTGAAAGGAGCACCCTGGGCATCTTATTTATATCATGGTTTGTGTTTGTAACAGTATAGCTTTTTTTATTGAGCGTAGTTAAGGTAATTTTCTCGTACATCGTCGCCTCAAGCAAACTTGGATTCTTCTCCAAAATATGTCTGACAAGCCTCGTCATTTCCAAAGCAGAGCCGTAAGCTCCGCTTGTGTTCCCCGTAAGGTCGAGTCCAGTCTCGTTTAGGAAAAAAGTGTTCTGCAGCCCAAGCGTTCTTGCCTTCATGTTCATCGCGATTATAAAGTTTTCAGTAGAGTCCCCCGCGCCAGGAATTTTGCGGGCTCCTCCGTCTTCAGAATTTTCCAAAACAAGAGCTCCCAAACTGGCGGCTAAAGTACGCGCCGCTTCATTTGAGGATTTGACCAGCGCGAAATCCAGGAGGTCTTTAAGCAGCCATCTCTCACGGGGATGCTCTACCTCCGTGTTGAAAGACACCTCCATGTTTTTCGCCATTGGGAGTTCATCCAAGACCAAAGCGGCCATGATTTTCGCGAGGCTGGCGAGGGGCAATTTTTCATTTTCATTGCGGGCGTAAAGAGCGCGGTCGCGGCGAATGTCAAAGACGTAGACGGACTTCGCTTTAAGGTTTAGGGAATAAAAAGGGTTCACGGTTTTTTGAGCCGTAGTCTGACTAGATTCTCCCTTGTCGCTAACTGCCATTTCTGGCAAACTTCCCTGAACCTGATTCTTTCTAAATAAGGGGGTGTTGAGAAAGAGACCCAAACTAACTACCCCCAGAGTTATGAGAATCAGTCTGTATGTATTCTTCTCCTCGTAATAATTCATATTCTTCTAAACCCTTTTTTACCTTTTTGTATTCAGGCAATTCCGCGAGACTGGCGATTCCCAAGTGCTCTAAGAGCTTCAAAGACGGTCCATACAGGAATGCTCGACTATCGCTCTTCCTCACTTCTCTTTCAATCAATCCCCGGACGAGAAGATTCCTCACCGTGAACCCGGAGTTCACTCCCCGAATGTAGTCAATTTCCGGCCTCCCGACTTTGCCCTTGTAGACGACGATAGAGAGCACTTCAAGGCCAGCCTTGCCGATGTCTGGGCTAAACTCTTCTTCCCCGAGCTTTCTCGTAATTTCATTAAACTCCGGTGCAGTCGCTAATTTATACTTTTCCCCGTTCGTTATAAGACGCACCCCGCAATCTTTTAACTCCTCTTCCAAAACTTCCAGGGCTTCTTCTACTTCTCCCTCGCCCGCGCCAGTAATTTTTTGAATTTCTTTTACTTTCATCCCCTCCCCTTTGAGGAAAAGTATGGCATGAATTTTCTCGCTAAGCCTCGGCATGGCGCATATGAATATTATCAAACAACATCTCCTGTCTCGCCACGATAACTCCTTGTTTTATGAGTTCCAAAATAGCGAGGAAGCTCACTATCACGTTTATCTTCTCCTCTCCGGAAAAATCAGAGAAAGTGACCTCCAAACTATTTTTTATTCTCTCCATCACTTCAAGGATTTTCTCCTCCAGGCTTATAATCGTCTTTACCTTCACTTCCGGCAATTTCTCTCTCTTCGGCATTGTAGCGATAATCTGCTTTATAGTTTCAAGGAAAAGCGGTGTTTTAACCTCGTCTTTCCTGAAATATGGTTTTAAGAATCCGATTGAGTATCCGCTAAACGATTCCCTCCCAGCCATCATGTTCTTGCCAAAGCGTTCTACGAGATGTGCGGCGAGATTCTTGAACCGCGCCAATGTTTTCAGACGTTCCTCCAATTCTTTAATATCAGTCTCCTCTTCCTCGCTTAGCGCCAGGGAAGGCATTAACGACCGCGATTTTATGAGCATCAGGGTCGCGGCTATAACCACAAAGTTGCTCACGTCCTCCATTGGGAAGCCTTCAACGCCCCTTATGTAAGAAATATAAGAGGTCGCGATTTGGGAGAGAGAAATGTCGTTTACGGACATCTCCTCCCGCTCTATAAGGTGAAGCAGAGCATCAAGGGGTCCTTTATACTTCTCCAAAGTTACTTCATACATGTTTTTTAATCTTTATACCAAGCTCGTCAAGTTGTTTTTTTGACACCTCCGACGGCGCGTCCATGAGAGGATCTCGAGCCTCTCCGGTTAAAGGAAAAGCAATCACCTCGCGGATGTTCCTCTCGCCGACAAGAAGAGCGACCAGGCGGTCTATACCAGGGGCTACTCCTCCGTGAGGAGGAACTCCATAAGTGAAGGCCTTAAGCAGATGAGAGAAGCTCTTTTTTTGCTCGTCGGTAAACCCAATAAGGTTAAAAATACTTTCCTGAAGTTTCGGGTCATGGATGCGGATGGACCCTCCCCCAATTTCATAGCCATTCAAGACTAAATCATGTTGATAGGATTTAACTTTTAGCGGATCCGTATCAAGAAGGTGGATGTCTTCTTCTTTTGGGGACGTAAACATGTGATGCGAGGGGGCGTACTTATCTCCGGCTCCGTGGAAAAAATCTTCTTTCGTCTGCGGAGTAAAGAGGGGGAAGTCTATTATCCAAGCGAAAGCGAGTTCATCTGGACTGTTTATGTCTTTCCTCAAATCAGGTTTATCTGAATTATATTTCTCCATCACCTCGCTGTACTTGAGGCGCGGCCAAGGGGTAAAGGTCACCCGTTTCTCCGGAAACAACTCTTGGACCATTTTTGTAAACATCGTTTCAACAAGATCTAAAATATCTTCTTGGGTAACAAAACTCATTTCCACATCAAGTTGGTAAAATTCCCCCGGGGATCGGTCAGCGCGAGCGTCTTCGTCTCTGAAGCACGGAGCGATCTGGAAGTATCTTTCAAAACCGGCTACCATCAAAAGTTGTTTATATTGTTGCGGCGACTGTGGCAGGGCGAAAAATTTGCCGTGATACTTGCGCGAAGGCACCAAGTAATCCCTCGCCCCTTCAGGTGTTGATTTCGTAAGTATAGGCGTCTGGATTTCAAGAAAGTTATTTTCATGGAGATAATTTCGGAGATATTGGATAACTTCCGCCCGCATTTTTAAGTTGCGTTTCATCCTTTCCGATCGAAGGTCAAGATAACGATACGTCAGTCTCGTCTCTTCGTTCACTCCTTTAGTGTCCTTGTCAACCTCAAAGGGTAAAGTTTCGGCAACGCTTATGACTTTAACTTCTCTTGCTTCTATCTCGAGATATCCGAGGGCAGAATCTTTGTTAATCATGTTTGCTGGCCGCTCCTTTACGACGCCGCGGAGAGAGACGACCCATTCTGGTCGTAGGTTACTTCCCGTTTTATAAGCCTCGTCATTTTTAGAATCAAAAACAACCTGTACTTTGCCGCTCATGTCGCGCAGGTCAATAAAAATAAGCTTGCCGTGATCTCGGCACACATCTACCCATCCAGCGAGGCTGATTTCTTCTCCCATATGATCTCTTGCATTGCCCACAAAAATCCTTTCATTCATGGGTCAATTTTAACATAATCAATAGATATTTCCTAGACTTTGATTTTAGGTGACAAAGGTGGTACTCTCTACACCGGAGCTTGCAAAGGGGGTAACCAGTGGAAAAGCTAGTTTTAGTCGTAGTAGGGAACCCTACTTTCTTCATCAGCTTATTGCGCGAGATAAAAAATAAGCTGAAGGGGAAAAGTTTGGTCAGGGTCATGGGATGCCTTAATATTCCTAACCCGAGGGGGTTCTTTGGCAAAAGGACGGGTATGCTTCCTGATATTCTCGTAATAGACGAGAGTATCAGCATGTATTCTGAAATAATGGAAGCGGTTTCTGAAACCCGACCGGAGGTTATATTGCCAATCTCTAGCCAAACAAACGTCCTTACTTTACTGGAGGAAATTGACGATGCAGTTTCAAAAAAATCTCCTTCACGACAGGAATAGGCGCCAAAGAGCGGTTTGGAATCAGGTCTCAATATGCAAGCCCGAGATCCCCAAACCGCTTTTCTTTTTCAGCCCATAAAAAACCACGGGGGTGGAAAAAATTGACAAATTAAAAAAGCGGGTTTAGAGTGAAGGAGTCCTCTAAACCCGCTTATCGGATGGGTCATGCGCGAGAATCTCGCGCTTTTATTTTCCCATGATGCCTCCTTCCTACTTGGCATAACCAGTTCTAGGATAGATTATAAACAAGTCTTGAAGTCAGCGCAAGTAACGGTAGCATTCTAGGGGAATAAAGCGAAATCCCCCCAAAGACTTTATATTTTTGCACTGCTCCTCAATCCTAATTCTCTCCACCTCCTGCTCTCTCCTTAGCTCCTTGTCTTCCGGGAAAATCGGCAGAAATAAATTGAGCACGATAAGAAAGAGAATAAAAAGAATTACAATAATCGTTATGTAAATTTTCTCCTCCTGCAACATCGCTGCCATATTTTTCAAGAATTCATAAGGCGTTTAACTTCCTCCATTACATAATCGGCTTCTTCATAATAAGTTTCCCCCCGCAGGTGGTAGAGGGGCCTGCCAATAGTGACTCTTATGGGGATCCTTTTAAATAGTCTGCCGCCGGCAAGGGGGCGAAACGTGCCTTTAATATAAACCGGCACTATGGGCGCCCTCGTCACTTCATGTAAGTAAGTGACTCCCGGCTTCCCCTTCCCTATACTGCCGTCTCTGGACCT
>DATDZM010000079.1:0-3482 GCA_036516815.1 Minisyncoccota bacterium
TGACCCCTTTGTGCGTTCGCAGTGCCACCAGCTCACGCACGTGATAGGGCGCGAGGCGGCGATTCTCTACCCCACGGCGCCGCAAGCCTTCGCCCACGGAGACAGTTTTTGCTGGTCAGGATATTACCACGGAGCGATGGAGGCGCTAGTCTCTAAAGTAGAACGCGAGGAGGTGGGTAAAAAACTTGACTCTTTTTGCGTTGACATTCCCGGCAAGAAAAATTTTTCCTTTGATTACTATAATTGCGTCCACGGTTTAGGGCACGGAGCGATGTCTATTTTAAATAATGAGCTGCCGAGCTCGCTCGCTCTTTGCGACAATTTAACCGGAGCATGGGAGAAGTCATCCTGCTGGAGCGGAGCGTTTATGGAAAATATCATCGCCGATGAAATCAACCATGTTTCAAAATATCTGAAAGATGACGACCCTCTCTATCCGTGCGACTTTGTGGACGGTAAATATAAAAATACTTGTTATTTGATGCAGACCTCGCGAATGCTCGCCCTAGTCCAAAGTAACTTTGCTAAAGTATTTGATCTTTGCTCTAGCGTTGAAGAGCCTTATATTGATACCTGCTACCAAAGCCTCGGGCGGGACGCTTCAGGGAGATCGGTGAGCAATTTGGAACAGACTAAAACAACTTGCCTTCTCGGAAAAAATTATAGGGAGCAATCAAACTGCATAGTCGGAGCGGTAAAAGATTTTATCTCCTATTTTCATTCTGATAAGCAAGCTCTGGGATTATGCTCGGCTGTTCCGAAGGATTTAGAACCTATATGTCTCCAAACTGTCTCCTCCTATTACAAGCAGTTTTAGCCTAAGGAAATCTCACTTCCAAAATACTTCCAAAGTACAGATCCATCGTAAACAAAAAGCCGCTCGCACAAGGCAGCGGCTCCGCACAACTCTATCTTCTATAAGCCCCCTCTCGTTGACCCACTGCCCGGAATAAAATCCGTCTGTTCTCTGGTTCATGATTCTTTAAATAGTCAAAAACGACGCGAATATCGTAAGAGGCATCGCATACACGGGTGTGATCATTGACTTCAAGTCCCAGCACCTCTCCCGGTTTTGGCTTGCGAGGATTCAGATTTCCCGGAGCATTACCAGGTGAAAGCCCGCAGAGCTGTTGTACCGCCTTCTCTATTTTTTCCTGTGTCTGAACCGGCAGATCAAGGGCCAAGTCAAGAAAGTGGTTTTCGTACTCAATTCTCGCGCCCTGATGATGTTTGCTCTCTTTGGGAAGTTTGGCTAATAGAGCCTCTTTCTGGATGTTTCGACGATTTGTCGAGACCTGCTGCATAGAGATAAGGAGCTCTCCAAACGAGGCGCGCTTTTCTCCAAGGTCTTCCAAGGTTGGGGTCGGTTCGGTACCCCGCGCGCGAGCACGCAGAGTGGAATTTTCTTCCTCTAGTGTCTCGATCTTTCCCCGAAGATTCTCCATAGTTTCGGTCAGACGAACTTGGGCGGCCTCCGCATCCCGCAAGGCCTGCGTTACATCAGTTCCAATTTTCTCTAAGCGCGCAAGCTGGGATTCGGGAATGGCAAACCATGCTTCTGGTTTTGCGACAACAGTCACCTCTTTCAGCGGCTCTACTTCTGGCGCGGGGGGTGGTGGTTCCGGAGTCTGCGGTGTGACCTTAGCCACCCGTTCCATCAATTGCTCCCAGGTGGTTATTCCCGCGGTCACTAATATACGGAGCGGGTTCGCGGTGTTGTCTTTAATCCCGATGACCTTCTGCCTCTCATCCTCACTTGGCGCGTGGTAGTACTGATACGCCAGACGAAGAACACGTTGGTGATAACTCACCATCCTTTCCCCGATTGGGTATCCTCGTTCTTCTAAGGTGGCAACTATGCCTTTTGCGGTCATACCCTCTGGAATCTCATATGTATCGGTTAGCCGTTCGGCAATAATTGCTCGGACAGCACGCGCGCGTCGAGGGATTCTTCTAATCGCTCCCGACAAAGATAGAAAATCTGCTGTCATGGGACCTCTCCCCTTTCCTCTGGGTTGTTTGGAAATCAGATATGGGTTTAATGAAAAGAAACCACACCACAGCGTATCATACATATTTATAAAAGCAAGCTGACTTTCGAGCGGCTGCCGACTTATCTGCTATCGCTTTTAAAACATAGAACCTGCTATATGCAGATACTACTCGTCAAGTATTTGAATGCGCGCGCCGAGTTTGTTTAGGCGATTGGCGAGATCTTCGTATCCCCGATTGATTGAATAAACATTTCGAAGAATTGACTCCCCTTCCGCCGCGAGCATGGCGATTAAAATGATGGCCGCGGGGCGAAGCGCCGGCGGGCAGATAATTTCCGCGGCTTTAAGCTTCGCCGGCCCATTTATAAAAACTCTGTGCGGGTCGGCGAGAATAATCTCCGCCCCGAGTTTTGTAAGTTCTATGTAGTATATGGCACGATTCTCATATACCCAATCATGGATCAGAGTTTGTCCTCTGGCTTGAGTGGCAATAGGGACGAAGAAAGGAAGGTTGTCAATGTTTAACCCCGGGTAGGGCCTGGCGTCAATTTTATCCTCCAGTGCTATGAGAGTCTTTCCCGGAGGAAGAGAAATAGTTTGAATGTCCACAAGGTCAGTCTCTCCGTTATCCGCCTTGTAACTATCCGACGATTCGTACTTAAAACCCATCTTTTCTAGACGCATGAGCTCTAATTCCAAAAAATCAATGGGGCATCGCTTGATTAAGATTGAGGAATTCGTGGTCGCGGCGATGGAAAGAAAAAGCATAGATTCTGTCGGATCCTCGCTTGGAGAGTACGAGACGGGGACGTTAAATTCACCTTTGCCGTGGATGATAAGAGTTGTCGTGCCTATTCCTTCAATCCTTACTCCCAGTTTTTGGAGAAAAAAACAAAGGTCCTGAACCTGATAATTGGCGGAAGCGTATTTTATCACCGTCTCACCCTCGATCCTTGCCGCGGTCATAATGGCATTCTCCGTTGCCGTGTCTCCAGACTCATACATGATAATTTCCGCGGGCTTCAAATTGTCGCTTGAAACTGCGTAAGTGTTATCGTCTGTCTCAATCTTCACGCCAAATTTCTCTAAAGCGAAGAGGTGTGGCCTCACTGTTCTTGAACCGAGTTTGCACCCTCCCGGTTGCGGAATTTCAAAGTACGGTAAGAGGTGAATGAGGGGGCCGAGGAGAAGTATCACACTTCTTGTCTTCGCGGCGGATTCTTTATTTATGCCCTCCAGACTAATCTCCTCCGGAGGAATAACCTCGATGTCATTCTTGTTTACCCAGCGGACTGAAACGCCAATGCTTAGAAGAACTTCAATGACCCGAAAAACTTCTTCTATGCGGGGCATGTTTTTAAGCTCCGTGCGGGCCTTATTCAAAAGAGAGGCGTAGAGAAGAGCCACAGCCGCGTTTTTAGACGTTCTTATTGTCACTTCCCCGGAGAGATTTTGACCTCCCAGAACTCTGAAGTCCATAGCCACTCT
>DATDZM010000080.1:0-10178 GCA_036516815.1 Minisyncoccota bacterium
AGCCATCAATCTTTGAAACGCTACGGGGGCCCGGAGCAGATTTTGGGAATGATTCGTCGCCAGCCGAGCTTTGAGAAAAATCTAGAGACAAAAGATGCGCCAAGCCTTTATACACGCTCTGTACGGTCATCGCCATCACCACCGCTTGGCTCGTCTGTCTCGCGTAACGGGCTCCCATCGCGAGCGCGTCCACCGTCCCGACTCTTGTTAATATCCTATCGTAATCATTGAGCGCCCCTTCATATTTTTTAAGCACGGCGTCAACGCCCCTCTCTTTCTCCTCCCGGGAAAGATTGTTATCCGTTTCAATAGCGCCAATTTTCTTCTGTATCCTGCCTATGGAAAATCCAATTTGCTTTTTCATCACTTTTTGGGCGATATTTGAGACAACCTCTGGGCCACAGTCGCGGGATAACCTATCCGCGATTGATTTCGGTATTTCTCTTCTGTACGATTCCTCAAGGTCTTCCTCAGTAACTATCTCTCCTTCCTCCTTTTTCCTCTCCGCTTCAGAATGCACCCTCCAAGCTTCTTCCGCCGCGCTATCTTCGTCTTCAATGCGGGTTTTTTCAATAACCTCGGCTTTCATCAGGCGAGCTTCTTGCATAGCTCTGGCAGTCCTTTGAAAAGCCATACTCCCTAGCATGACGTAACGCAGGGGCACGGTCGCAGTGGCTCCCGTAACATCCGCGACTATCCTGCCATATCTTATTAAGTTGGTGGCCAATTTCCCCATGCCAGCCAGTCTCTGGCTGTCTTCTTCACCCTTTCTTATCTTCTCAAGTTGTAGGCGGGCTTTCTTCGCGTCATCTTCAAACCCATTCTTCAAGGCAATAAGGAAGCGGGATAATTTTCCCTGCTCTGCTTGAGTTTTTTCCTTTTCTTCCTCGCTCAAAAGTTTCTCCCGTGCTTGCTCGATGTTATGTGATAAAAAATTGTTCTTCCATTCTTCAACGCCGAACCCCAGAGCCGCTAGTCCGCCCGATATATCTTTTTTGACGTTCTCTGGAAGATTAGCGATGGCTTCCTCAACAGGCGTCTCTTCAAATTTTTCCGGCTCTACGATTTTTTGAATTTCTTCCCGAGACACGCCGAATTCCATTTGTTCGCCTACCGAGATAATTTTTGTTTTACCTGGGCGAACGGGCGTTGGTCCTTCGGTCTTTTCTTCTAAGGGTGCCGTAGCGTCTTTTCCCCCCTTAAGTTCTCCGATTTTTTTCTCCATCTGCTCATCGGAAGATGGTCTAAAGAATCTCTCAAACATAGTAAATTTTAGCTTCTAATCTTTAATAATAGTACCATATCAATTAATTATCAAGAATACTTCCCTCTGATTTCCTCTTCAACTTCCTCTCTGCGGCGGCCGTATTTCAGAGAAGAAAGTCTGACAATGTCTTTGGCATAAGTGGCATCTCCTTTCTCAAAGGGGATAGTTTGAATGTTAAACGGCCGGGACGGCTCGCCGTTTATAAGGAGGCGCAGGTAAGCGTTGTAGTTGTCAATGTTCATGAGGTCGTAGGAGTTGAAAACCGGCTCCACTTGTTTTTGGAGAGGCTCGGCGTCATCCGCCCCGACTCTAAATATCGCCATTGACCCCACGTTCCCGAAAACGGCTTTCTTAATCTCTTCCCCGAGTTGGCCCACAAATTGATGAGCGATAGTTAAGTCCAGTCTGTACTTCCTCGCTTCGGAAAGGATGGTGGCAATGGAGTCTGTGGTTACATTCTGAAACTCGTCAATGTAGAGGTAAAAATCTTTTCTATCCGTCTCCGCCACATCTACCCTTGAGAGAGCGGCCATGAGGAGTTTCCCCACGATGACAAGGCCGATGAGACTGGAGTTTAAGTCTCCCAAGCGCCCTTTTGAAAGATTAACGAGCAAAATTTTTTGCCCATCCATGACACCTCGAAAGTTGAAGGCGGAACGGGTCTGTCCGATAATCGGACGCATGATTTCGTTTGAGACGAAGGCGTCAAACTTGTTTGTTATATACGGGACAAAGTTCGCGAGCGATTGTTCTCCGGTAGTCTGCTCAGCGTTTCTCCAAAATTGGGAAACGATGGGGTTAGTTGAGTGAGAGAGTTTCATTTCCCGAAAATTTTTATCGGCGAGAACGCGGCTGATATCCATAAGAGTATTCCCCGACTCCGGGTGCTCCATCACAAGGAGGGCGCTGTTTCTGAAATACTGTTCAAAGGCAGGCCCGCCGGCTATCTTCATGTCAAAGAGTTTATTAAAGATGGAGAGGAGTTCGTTCACCACGAAAGTTTTTTGCTCCGGATAGCGCGGGTCGTACTCAAGCATATTTAAGCCCATCGGCCTTGCCGTTTCCCCCGGGTCAAAGTAAATCACATCGTCAACCCTCTCGCGGGGAATTCGCGCCAGAACATCTTCTATATCTGAACCGTGGGGGTCAATGAAACATACCCCTTTCCCCCGAGCGATATCCTGGATAACCACATTTTTGATGAGATGGGATTTGCCCGTGCCGGTTTGACCAATAATATATAAATGCCTTCTTCTGTCATCATCACCCATATATACCGGCATTGTGGTTCCGCGATAAACATTATTGCCGAGGAGCACGCCCTTTTGCGGGAGATTCATTGGCGGGGCCGCTTCTTTTGTCTTTGCGTATTTCAGTTGGGGAGCAGAGACTCCCTCTATTCCGTGAGGGAAGTGGAAGACTGTCGCTAGTTCGGCCGTATTCAATGTCATTGCCCTTTCCTCATCAGGGATTCTGAACGAAAAAAGGTAGAGGAGATTTTTAAGACGACCCCCTTCGGGGTGGATGAAGCTAAAGCCGTTGCCTTGGGCTTCGGTAAACTGGGCGAAGGCGGATTCAATCTCGGTCAATATGGAGCGAGCGCGTTCCTCCGTTTCTCCGGAAGCTATAATTCTCATATTGACGCTCAAAAAAGTCTGGGAAGATTTCTCTTCAAGAAGTTTTAAGGCGGCTTGGTCTCCGACCTTCTCTCCTTCCGCGTCCTTGTTCTTCCCCTTGTAACCAATAAATAACCGAAGGAGCGCCTTGCCGAAGTCTTTAATGAAAGACTCCTCGTGCTTCATGGCTTTACTCAAGGAATCTCCCTTGCTCACTTTTTTTATAATCATTTTCACTCCTTTCAATAACTTTTCATCTCCCTCTCTTACGAGAATCTGGAGAGCGGCTCCCTCTCCCTCTCTTTTCAGTTTTGAGAAGGTGTTCATGAGGAGCGTCAAAGGGTCAGACTCAAACTTGTCAAAAGTTTTAATCGGCAAGACGTACGGGGCTTTGAGGATAATAACCGAGCCTAATGCAATACCAGTCGGTTTAAAGATATTGTAATCCGCTCTCCTTCTCTTGAGATTCGCGCGGGGAAAAAGGCCCTGAATTTGTTTTTCAAAAAGCTGCGCCTTTCCTTCCGGCACGGAGGCGTAGAATACCACCTCCTCCCCCGTCTCCGGCAACCCAATTTCAAGAGCTGAAGTCCACTTCTCGTGGGACATTAAAGAATAGAGCTTGCCCATTAATCCGATTGAGTTCTTAAATGTTTCCCCTTCCGCGAGCTTCTCTTGGGGCAAAGTAACCTCATAAAGAACATAGCGCAGGGAATCAATGATTCTTTTCCTTTCATTCTTCCTCCGAAAGTAAAGCCAGACGCCGATAACCCCGAGTATAAGCGGGAGAAGAATATAAAAATATACAAGCGCGTTAAACATTAAAAATTATGTTTCATCTCCAGGTATTGGACCAAAACACTGTGGAAATCGTCTAAGAGGTGGGGGCTTGTTTCCTTGACTACGCGCAGGGCGTACCAGACGCCCTTGTCTTCAACGATTTGAAGAAACTTCTGCATGTCGCTCCCGTGTTCGTCAACCATAATATCCACCCCCTCGTCCGCCCGCGGAGCGCGCTCTACGGGAGCCGCCTCTTGCGCCGCCACATAAGTCGGAGAAAAAACTTCTTGCGGTTCCATTTTCGCGTGCTCCAAAATTGCTTCTTTAATGAGTTCCTGTTTAGGCTTTTCTCCAGCCTGAGATTCAAGCTCCCGGAGACGATTCCCCAAATAAGCGATTTCTTCACTCGGGGAATTGACCTTCCCCGTTCCTTCTTGTCCCATAAGCTCATTATATTACGGAGCGCTCCATCTGGCAAAGATTCCCGCCGGGAGAAGCCGAGGTGATTTTGATTCTTTTATGGCGAGCTCTCCGCTCTCAATTTCCCCGCCAAACTTCTCTTTTAGATACAAAATGTTTTGCTTGTAGCTGATCGCGGAATACCCCGAAGCATAGCCGCTTAAAAGAAAGAGGGCTGGCTTTTCGCTTAACACTTCAAAGCAAAGGTCAAGAAGGGGAATAAGGTCGCGTTCAATTTTCCACACCTCCCCCTTCGCCCCTCTGCCGAAGGCGGGTGGGTCAAGGATGATGCCTTCGTAATGATTACTTCGCCTTACCTCCCTTTTCATGAATGTTTTCGCGTCGTCTAAAATCCAGCGTATGGGCCTATTCTCTAATCCAGAGCGCTTGGCGTTTCCCTTTGCCCAAGTTATAGCCGCCTTAGACGCGTCAACATGAGTGACACTTGCTCCGCTTTTGGCGGAGGCAAGGGTTGCTCCTCCGGTATAGCCAAACAAATTTAGAATCCTTGCTCCGCTCTTCCCGGAGACTTGCTTTTTAATCCAGCCCCAGTTGCTTGCCTGTTCGGGGAATACGCCCACGTGTTTGAACGGATTTAGCCCAACTTCAAAATTAAGACCGCCCAGCTCCACCTGCCAGTTATCGGGAATTTTTACTCTTACTTGCCACTTATTATTAAACGACGCACAGGCTTTGCCCCACTCTGTTTTGGGTAAACCTTTTTTCCATAAAGCTTGAGGGTCAGGTCGAGATATAACATAACTCCCGAATCTTTCCAATTTTTCCCCCTCTCCGGAATCAATAAGTTCGTAATCCCTAGACGGCTCTGTGACAAGAATTTGCGGTTGATACATATAGTTAAGAACTATAGAGGCGATCGTGAGTATCGATATCTACGAATAAGAAACTGTGAGTACGAGCGTCTAGAGCTTTATATATAACTCTTAAATCCCCTGCAATGTTTATGCTTCTATATCTATTATACTTGCCTTTAAGGGCATGATTATTGAGGAGAGGGTGGTAAATATTTTCCGTAAATAGATTTCTCCTCTCCAGAAATTTCCTTTTCTGTCCGATGCTAAGTTTAATGTACTTTTTCTCAAAATTCCTGTGAAGAAAAATCCTCATAAGGAATGGAGATAATCATCCATCTCTTTTCCCGAAGAAAATGGTCGTGAAATATTTTGCCCCTTTTTTATATCCCTTTCGACCAGACTGATGAGTTTTTCGAGGCGCGGAGACATCGTGGGCTGTGTAGAAAAATAAATTGCCTCATCGAGAATAAATTGCTTTAGTTGGGCATTTACAACCACACTCAAAGAGAGTCCAAGGTCTTTGGCGATTTTTTGAGCCTTTGTCTTTATATCTTTGTCTGCTTTAATATTAATGATTGTCTTCATATACCAAAAGTATACATAACGGTTATAAACTAATCAATACCATTCTATACTCTCACGCGCTATAATGGTAATATACGAAAATGGGAGGAATTAAAAGATTCTCATCTTCACTTCCGGGGGTCATTCTCCTCACCGTAATTTTTACGTCTGTCGCTTGGACGTATGTCGTTTTACCCTTTCCTTTCTCGCAAAATGGGAACATCCTTCACGATAATTTCTTTATTCTCATTGCCTCCCTCTTGGGGATGCTTCTTCTCCCATTCATAACAATAAAATATGCCTACGGCAGAAACATCAAGGAGTTCGGTCTGTGTCTGCCTGAAAATACCAAGAGAGCAATTATTTATACCATCGCCGCGACAATCATTTTTATTCCTTTTGCTATTTTTACAAGCAAGGTTGAAGGAGTGAGAAGTTTTTACGCCCTGCAAAATGTCTCCGTAGGAGACTTTGTGATAGGGGTTATTTTCTTTGGCTTCCTATACTATATAGTCGAGGAATTCCTTTTTCGGGGGTTTTTATTTTGGGGATTATGGGAAAAAATCGGCTACCATAGCTTCTGGGTGAATGGCCTTCTTTTTTCCCTACTCCACCTTGGAAAACCATTAGTTGAAATACCTCTTGCTTTCGGCCTTTCTCTGCCTCTTTCGTGGATAAGCCTTAAGACAAAGTCTTCCCTCCCCGCGGCGTTTGTCCACTTTTTCCTCGCCCTTGTTGTGAACTTAATTATTTTTATGAAATAAAAAAGGGGTGCTCTTTCAAACACCCCCTTAAATCAGTCCGAGGGGAAGGCTTTTTTTACCTTCTCCCGAAGAACCATGAGGTTACTCACTGTCTTCCCCGGCCTCAAGGAAAGAATATGCGTTGGGGAAATTTCCGGGACGATTATTCCATCCCACCCGCTTTGTCTTACTAGAGAAGCGAACTCACGGAGCGGAAGGACTCCGGTCCCTAGAAAGAGATTCCTCCCCATCTCGTGACCAAGAGATGGAGAGAAATCGTTAAGGTGGATTTCCTTGACGTATTGCCCCAAGACTCTCCATCCTTGTTGAAGAAGATTAAAGAGGACTAGCGAGTCACTGGGGATATTCTCCACCCCCATCGTCACTAAGCACCACTCCAGATAATGCTGTGTATCAAACACTACTGGGAGTCTATTCTTAATTATAATTTTAAGAAACTCGCCGTAAGACGATCGGAGCTTCCCGTCACGATGGACGGAGCATGTTTGGAGCCAAAAATTTCTTTTATCTAACACCTCCTTCCACCTGTGGGGATATACTACTACAGGTTCTGTGACTCCACCGAATTGTCGTTCCAAAGATGAGTCCGTTGGAGGCAGACGACCCAAAAGATTTAAGAAGTGATTAATCTTATGGGTTGGATTGTCCTCCAAACTCCACACTTCATGAAAATGAAGAGCGAGCTCATACTTCCTTGCGAGTTCTCTATACTTTTCGACATTCTTGTTTCTCCAACCGTATAAATTAACCACTTCCACTCCATCATACCCGGCGTCCCTCGCAAATCTAATGGCCTGTGACACGGAGAGAGGGAAGATAGAGCCACTCGATAAAAAGATTTTCATCTCTTGGTCTCCTTTTTGTGAAAAAGCAGGGATGTCGAGTAAAAGAACCTTTCCGGCTTTCTAGGCTATATTATATAGAGCTAACTAGCTTTTGTCAAATTTTCCTCCGCCCATTTAGCATCGAGGGGTTAATTATAGTAGTATTCAGGGTATATGGTTGTTATTGGAATCACGGGGACTCTTGGGGCGGGGAAGGGAGCTATCGTGGAATATTTGGTCAAAAAGTACGGATTCAAACATTACTCCGCCAAAGACTTCATCACTGCCGAGATTATAAAAAGAGGGATGCCGGTAAACAGAGATGTTATGACAGAGGTGGCAAACGACCTTCGGGCAAAAAACTCCCCGAGCTATATTATTGAGGAACTTTACAAGCAGGCCGAGGACCTTCATACAAATAGCGTCATTGAATCGCTCCGCGCAGTGGGAGAGGTTGAGACTCTAAGAAGGGAGATAGGGAGCAAACCTTATCATAAGTTCTACCTCTTTGCCGTTGACGCGAACCCGAACATCCGTTACGAAAGAATTTCCACGAGGAACAGCGAGAAAGACCGAGGCGTAACGATGGAAAAGTTCTTAAGCGACGAGGCGCGTGAGATTAGTTCAACTGATCCAAACAAGCAAAATATCTCGGCTTGCATCAATTTAGCCGATTACGTTTTCACAAATAACGGCGAGAGGGAGGACTTGCATAGGCAAGTAGACAGAGTAATGGATACTCTTGGAGTTTCTAAACAGGCAACCGAATCGGCATAGAACTTATTTCCACAAATAATCCCTGCACTTTACAAGGTCAAGGTTGTGATACTTTTTATCCATTTCTTCACAGGAGATGTCCCTACTCGCCTCCTCTTTTTCGCTTAGACTCTTTGCGGGAATGGCGCCCCAAATGTTCGCCGTATTTTCCAATGGTACGCGACTATTGTTAGCGTCGGGTAAACCAATCCTGCCCCCCGGATTATACCCAGCCCAAAATGCTATAAATATACCGACGCCCAGAATCGCACACCCACTTATAACTGCGAATTTTTCCATAATAGATTACTTATACCACAAAAGGTGACTCCGCGCAAGTTTTACGGCATGGGAGCCACTTGGGGAGTAACCTGCCCAATGTATGAGGGTTTGCCGAAAGCAAGAATCGGGAAGAAGATGAATGGCAAAAAGATGAGACCTAAAGTAAAGCTAATGTCCTTGCCAAAAACTTTTGATAAGTTGTGCGTTATGATAAGTGAAATAACAATGTTCACCAAGGGGACGAAATATAGAAAAGTCCACCAAGTTGGTTTTTTAACTATTCGAAGAAGAACGATAATGTAATAAATAGGCACTATCGCCGCCCATCCCGGCTGGCCGGCTTTCATGTATATTTTCCATGTTGATATGAGTATAAGAACTCCGACTGCGAGCCAAATAACCGTAAAGAAGACAAAGAACCCGCCCAGAAACAGCCCGTCTAAAAATCCAGAAGCGCAGGGCACACCCTGTTCATTTAACGGGCACTGCGTCGCGACGTTTAGGAGTGGTGAGAAGGCGGAGTAAGAGTTGGCTAAAATATATTGTCCAATATTCATCGTGTTATTTATAATTAAACTACTACATAATGATTATACCACACCGGGCGCAAAACTGCCTATTTGGGGAGGTTTCGGTTTTTTGATTTAAGAGCCTTGATTCTCCTTCCAGAGATCACGCGCTATTTTCGGCGTAAGTTTCAAATTCATTTCATGCAAGAACTTTTTATCTGTTCCACCTAATTTCCCCAACGAAAAAGTGTCGGCACCAATAAGTTCGTAGTGGTCTTTGACTTGTCCAGCTCTTCCAAAAAATATGTTGCCGGGCTTAACTTGTGATGTGAGTTTCTGTTCATGCACATATATTTTTACCTCCGTTTGTAAATTTTTGAGCATTAGCCCTATGTTAATATCTATACTGAGTATTTCATATAAACCGTATGCATTAGTCTCCAGAAGGCTTTGATAGAATGCCATTTCATCTGCAGAAAAGTTTAACGGATTTTCTGCAACAAAATTAGCCAAAGTTGTTTTTCCGTTTGTCAGCACAAAGTCGTATAAAAACCACTCATTAAATAATCCCTCGCTTTTTTCATCAGTCTCAAGAAAACCGCCCCGATCTAAATCTGGGCGATCAAAAAATTCCCGCATCGCTTGTAGTACCTCATCGCTAAATCGGGTGGTAGTAAAGTAGTATTTGTATACTTTTGAGATTGACCCCCTCGGCAACATGGTTGATTAAGCGATTTTATCCGTAAACCTTTAACAAATCAAGTAATTTCTGGGGTGCCTAATGGGATTTGAACCCATTCTTGGAACTCCACAGGTTCCAGTGCGAACCATTACACTATAGGCACCATGTTAGTATCTCGGAGACTTTTCCTTTATACCACGTTTTTTATTAGAAAATCTAGCCAAAGCGAAAAGGAGAGATGAAAGGCGGTTTAAGTAACGAAGAGATTCGGCGCTCACTTTCTCCTTGCTGTTTAGGGCAACGGCGACGCGTTCAATCCTCCTCGCCACCGCCCGGGCGTAGTCAAGGAGCGCCGCGAGTTCCGTTCCTCCAGCTATGGTGAAGCTCCTTATCGGGTCTAATCTGTCTTCTATCCCTTTAATCACAGACTCCATCGCCTCAATGTTCTTTTTGGACAAGCGTTTTACGGGCGTTCCTTTCGGCGCGTAGTAGGATGCCACTTCAGCTTGGATGATGAAGAGGTCGTTTTGCACTCCCTCCAGCACTTCCGCGACGCTTCGCATTTTGCCCGTCTCCGCTTTTACTTTACAAAGTCCGAGAAGCGAATTAACTTCATCGAGCCCGCCCAGAGCCTCAACGCGCAAAGAGTGCTTGGAAAATCTCCTCGTTGAGCCGAAGAATGATGTGTCTCCCTTATCCCCTTTGCCTGTGTAGAGTGACATGAGTTTATTACATGACTGCTTTATCCCGCAAGAGGTCTATGCGACTATTCGCGGTATAAAAACCATTCTATATTTCACGCCCAAGAGATTGGAGTCCTTTTTCCAAATTGCCCATTCTTCCATTCATAATATCCATCCTTG
>DATDZM010000081.1:0-2682 GCA_036516815.1 Minisyncoccota bacterium
ATTTCTAAAATCAATATTTGAGCTCCCTCCGGCCTTAATTGCCGCCTTGAGAACAGACCGAATTTCTCCATAGAGTTTCTTAAAATGTTTTTCTTTCAGGTTTTGAATTTTTTGAACGGGGTGAATACCCGACCCCCACAAAGATTCATCAGCGTAGATATTCCCGATGCCGGATACAACACTCTGGTCCATGAGAGCCTGTTTAATTTTTCCCTTCCTGTTTTTCATAATCTCAATGAATTTTTTGAAAGTAAAATTTTTATGCGCGGGGTCAGGCCCGAGTTTTTTAATATCTTCAAGTTCATTAAGTTTGCTTGTTTTCCAAAGAATAACTTTAGCGAACTTTCTCATGTCGCAGAGAGCGAGTTGGTGTTTGTTTGACAATGTAAAAAGAAGGCGTATAAATCTGTTCTGCGGATCGTCTCGGAGAGGCCCCAGAACCAGGCTCTTCCACCCGCCCGACTGAACGATATCAATCGTTCGGGCGGGCCTTCCAACTTCTAATCCCCAACGCCCATACATTAAATGCCCGGTCATCTTCTGATGCACGAGGAGGGTCAAGTTGTGAGATAGATGAATTAAGATATTTTTTCCTCTCCTCTTGCATGAGAGTACTTTCTTTCCCAAAATCATTTTTTTGAATTCAGGAAATGTCCCCGGATATTTAATGAGCTTCGGAGTATCGGTCCAAACATCCCGGAAAGTTAATCCGGGCAAAATTTTTTCCAAATTATTGACAATCGTCTGAACTTCAGGCAACTCCGGCATAATTTATTCCCACTCACTTATTTTTAATAGTCGGGACATCCAGATCCTTGCAAATTTTCTCTGCCAGAAAATTATTAATTTCTCTGTGGCGCGGCACAGTAGAACTTCTATTTGTATTGGGATGATAAAATACGGAATGTCGTTTTCCTTCTCGCAACAAGAAACACCCTGCTTCGTGAAGATGACGGAGAAAAGTTCTGCGTTTCATCACTCAAGTTTACTAGGCAGGTAGAGCGATACGCAGAGATTCTCGAGATATATCAGCGCCCCTCATTCTTCCCAGTTCTCTATTCGTTTCAATTATAAGACGCACTGCCTCCTTTAGGTTTTCCTTGGTTTCTCGCATTGTCTTGCCTTGAGTATTCACTCCCGGAATTTCCTCAATCCAGGCAACAAACCACTTACCCCGTTTTTGATATACCGCTGTAAATTCTCTAATCGCCATATTTCTTGATGATAGCATATCCTATCTATTACTCAAGACATTTTTTAATTCTTCCTTGGCGAAGTCGCGGTCGCTCCAGGGGATTTTTTTGCCATCTGCCAACATCATCCACGGCTCGGAGCCTTTCCCGGTAATAATTATCGTATCTCCCGTTTTGGCGAGAGAAATGGCTCGGTGGATCGCCTCTCTCCTATCTTCAATCACGGCATATTCTTTATCCTCCGGGATACCGCTCGCGACATTCATAATAATTTCTCTCGGGTTTTCATCGTAGGGGTCCTCGTTAGTCAAAATAATCTCGTCGCAGTACTTCCCGGCAATACTGCCGAGCTTGGGGCGTTTCCATTTATCCCTGCCTCCCCCGCACGACCCTAAAACACATATTTCCCGCGAGTTTTGGAAGACCTGGTAAACCTTCTCCAGCGAATCGGGCGTGTGGGCGTAATCTACTATTATAGTAAAGTCTTGGCTCACCCTGCTCTGGTCATTTTGGGGAAGTTCCACTCGTTCCAATCTGCCGGCGATCCCTTGGAATTTCTCTACGGCTAACTTTATTTTGTTTACGGGGACACTGCGTGAACGAGCAAAGGCTATCGCCCCGAGGATGTTATAAAGATTAAACTCTCCGGAGAGCTTGGCGCGAATCGAGATATTCTCCAAGGCGAAATTAATCCCATCTCTATTTATCTCAACGCTTGAAACATCATCCTTCCCGTAAGTTATTTTTTCTTCCACGCGAAAGTTCAGGAAGTATTCAGCGTTTTCGTCATCCTTGTTTACGATGATTGTGCGAGGCTTTTTGGGAGATGATTCCAAACTTTTAAATAATTTTAACTTTGCTTCTCTGTACTTTTCAAATGAGCCGTGAGACTCAATGTGTTCCGGAGCAAGGTTCGTAAATATCAAGGCGTTAAGATTTATAAACTTGTGTCGGTATTGCGCTATTCCCTCGGAGGTCATCTCCAAAATGGCGTAATCACATTTTTCTTTTACCGCGCTGCGAAGCAATTTTTGGAGGAAAAATCTTCCCGGCATAGTCATTTTCTTTTCATTTAGCCATGATTCATTTCCAACCTTGAAGCGAAGTGAAGAGGAGATGGCAGTAGAATACCCCGCTTCTTCTAAAATGGCGTTTATAATCTCAACGACGCTGGTTTTCCCCTTCGTTCCGGTAACTCCGAGCACGAAGATTTTTCTGGAAGGAAAGAAATAAGTGAGAGCGGAGGCGAGGGAGAGAACATAGTGATAAGCGGGGCGTAAAACAACGGTGAACCATTGAGGGATAATTTTTTTGAGCGTCTGCAAAATAGTTTCCATTTATTTGCCTAAAATTTTTATGGCCGCCTTAATGCGCGCACTCTCGCCTTTTACCTCTTCCGAAATCTGTTTTAAGGCCTCTCTAGCCTCTCTGATGGGGTACCCCAGCGTTCGCAGAGCCTCGAGTACGTCCCCTTCATCTTTAAGCGAAT
>DATDZM010000082.1:0-2468 GCA_036516815.1 Minisyncoccota bacterium
AAGTTGACAAAATCCTGGAGGAGGCGCGGGGAACAGGGGCAAACGAGAAGCGGGAAAGTTTATACCAAGACTTTGAAAGGGAGGTCGTCAAGGACACGCCGGCGATATTCCTTTTTTCCCCCCAATTTATCTATGTTTTGCCGAAGCATATGCGGAGCACCGTGGACATAGAAAGTATCACCGTGCCGTCGGAGCGGTTCTCCCAAATACATACTTGGTACACGGAGTCCGACAAGATATGGAAAATTTTTACAAACTAAAGGAATATTTATGATACAAAAAATACAAAGAAACATTCATCGACCGTTCACGCGCCGGCGCTTGCCCCATGTAAAGAGTCGGCCCGCGAGCGAGCATTTGCGAGTAATTCCCCTCGGCGGGGTGGAAGAGATTGGGAAGAACATGACTGTCGTTGAATATAAAAATGATATCGTCATAATTGACGCCGGACTTCAGTTCCCAAACGAAGACCATCCGGGAATTAATTACCTCATCCCAAACACGAAGTACCTGGAGGAAAGAAGGGATAATATCCGGGGAATAATCATTAGCCACGGACACTTAGACCACGTCGGCGGACTGCCTTACATCACCGAGCGTCTGGGGAATCCCAGAATTTACGCCACCCGTCTTTCAAAAGCGATGATCTTGAAGCGAAATGAGGAATTTCCTCATCTTACGCCTATGGACATTCAAGAAATCAGCTCAAAAGATAGAATCACTTTAGGCACCCACATGAAAGCGCGTTTTTTTGACATTACCCACACCATCCCGGACGCGGTTGGGATTATTATTGAAACCGATATGGGTAATGTTGTTTACCCGGGAGACCTTAAAATCAATCACGACGGGAAGGGAAACCCGTCTAAAAAGGAAGTTGAGCTTTTTGAATCCTTGGGGAAAGAGAAAAATCTGATTTTGATGCTTGAATCAACAAACGTAGAGCGTCCGGGGTTCTCCTTCACTGAAGCTGACGTGCACAGAAACCTTGAGAAGCTTTTCCTTGAAACAAAGGGAAGAATTATAGTCTCAACTTTTGCTTCTCTACTTGAGAGAATTTTGGAAATTATAAATATCGCCGAAAAACTAGGGAGAAAGGTGGCGATTGATGGACGAAGCATCAAGGTGAATCTGGAAATTGCCGAGGAGCTTGGGTTCTCTAAATTCAAGCGCGGGACGTTCATCCCCATTGAAGATATTGAGAAGTACCCGCCGGAGAAAATTATCTCCATCGTTACAGGCGCTCAAGGCGAGGAAAACGCCGTCCTTATGCGCATAGCCGAAAAGAGGCACAAGCATATCAGGATTCATAAAGGAGACACTGTTTTTCTCTCCGCCTCGGCTATCCCCGGCAATGAGAAGAGTATTGATTCCTTAAAAGATAATCTGACGAAGCAGGGAGCGAGAGTGATCCATTACGGCATCGCGGACATCCATTCAAGCGGACACGCTTATAAGGAGGAACTGCGCATCCTGCACAAAGTTATGCACGCCAAATTTTTCATCCCCGTCCATGGGACATACTTCAGATTGAGCGCCAACGCCGATATCGGCAGAGAGGTCGGCACGCCGGAGTCGCACATGGTAGTTCCTTCGCATGACGGAGCCATAATAGAAACTGACGGGGAGAAAATCTCCGAGCTCAAGGAATCCGCCCCCTCTAATCTTGTCGTCGTTGACGGCCTTGGAGTGGGTGACGTAAAAGAAGTCGTTCTCCGAGACAGGCAAGCTCTGGCTCAAGACGGTATTTTCGTTATTGTTGCCGTGGTAGACACCCAATCAGGGAAGGTGAGAAATTCCCCCGATATCATATCCAGAGGATTTATATACCTGCGCGAGTCTCAAGAACTTCTGAAGCAAACGCGTTATGTTATCAGGAAAACGATTGAGGACATGACAAGCAAGATGAACCCCATTAACATGACTTATGTTAAAGAATCCGTGCGGGAGAGGGTGGCTAAATTTCTTTTCCAAAAGACAAAGCGCAAACCGATGGTCTTACCCGTACTAATCGAGGTATAGAGGTATAATAGAAAGATGATGCCAGTAGGTAAGAATAAAAAAGTGATATTCAGCGGCATCCAGCCCTCTGGAGTGCTTCACATTGGCAACTACTTAGGGGCAATCAAAAATTGGGTTGAGATACAAAATTCTAATGACGCCGAAACGATATTTTGCATCGTTGACGAACATGCCATCACTGTTCCGCAAAAACCGGAAGAACTCCGCGAGAACACCTTGAGCGCCGCGGCTACTTACATAGCTTGTGGTATAAACCCTAAAAAATCACTTATCTTCGTACAAAGTCATGTCCCCGCTCACGCCGAACTCGGCTGGATTTTAAATACCTTAACACCCCTCGGGGAACTTGAGAGAATGACTCAATTTAAAGACAAGTCGCAGAAGCAAACGAGCATCTTGGCCGGGTTATTAAACTACCCTACTCTCATGGCCGCTGACATTTTGCT
>DATDZM010000083.1:0-4298 GCA_036516815.1 Minisyncoccota bacterium
TGACTATGAGAGCACCGGGCAACCCCTTGAGCTTACGAAGGCCGCCGAACATAAGATCCATTTTCTCCATCCGCCTTTCCATTTTCACACGCTCCTTCTTTTTATACTTATCAAGATCGCCGCTTGACTTCTTTGCCTTTAATTCATCTAAAGTCGCGATTCTCCCTTGTATAATTTTAAAATTAGTTATTGTCCCTCCAAGCCAGCGTAGAGAAACGTAGGGCATATTTAACTTCTCCGCCGTCTCTTCTATGAGGGCGCGAGCCTCCTCCTTCGTCCCGACAAGGAGAACAATCTTCCCTTCCCCCGCGAGGCGGGAAATAAATTCCTTGGCGGAAGAAAGACTTTTGCTAGTCTTTTCAATGTCAAAAATTTCAATATTGTTTCTCGCGCCGTATATAAAATCAGAGACATTCGGATGCTTGCTTCTCCTTGAATAGCCAAAATGCATCCCGGCCTTAAACATTTCTTTTAGCCCTTCGTTATACGCTATTTTCTCCGCATCAATTATGTCTGTATTCTCCATGTTCTTTACTCTACCATACGGCCTTTCTCTATTGCAATCCCCCGTTATTTATATTAGACTAGGGGGCATGCGAAAAGATATCCACCCAAAATATTACGCTTCGGCTCGCGTGCGGTGCGCTTGCGGGAACACACTCGTCGTCGGGTCAACAAAAGAAAAAATTGAAGTTGAAATCTGTAGTGCCTGCCATCCATTTTTCACTGGGAGGAAAAAGATTATTGACACCGCCGGACGGGTTGAGAAATTTGAGGCTCGCCTGGCCGAAGCAAGCGCGAGGCAGGCTCACGCTACCAAAGAAAAGAAAAACCATGTTTCCAAAGGAACTCATAAGCCCAAAAACAAAGTACCTCGAAAATAAGTACTTGGAAGTAGAAAAAGAACTTCGGGAGCTCGTTGAGTTAAAAGACGGCGACGCTTCAGTTCTGGAGATGGTAGGAGAGGAAGAAGAGCGGTTAAACAAGGAGAGGGATGAAATTTTAGAGCAAGCGCGCCATATTTTAGAAGAAGGCGGCAACAAAAGCTCAAACTCAAAAGAACCGCACGCGGTCATCCTTGAGGTTCGGGCCGGCACTGGAGGAGATGAGGCTGGTATTTTCGCCTCCGATCTTTTGGAGATGTACCAAAAATATGCCGCGAGCCAGGGCTGGAAGACTCAAAAATTAAGCGAATCAAAAAATAGCCTGGGAGGATACAAAGAAGCGGTAATAGAGATCAGCGGCAAGGAAGCGCATAAAAAATTAAAACATGAAAGCGGGGTGCATAGGATCCAGAGGGTTCCCGTGACGGAAAAAACTGGCAGGATTCATACCTCAACCGCTTCGGTTGCCATTTTCCCCGAGAGGGAGAACGAGAACCTCTCCATAAAACCGGAAGACCTTGAGGTAAGCTTTACTCATTCCGGAGGTCCCGGCGGGCAAAACGTGAATAAGGTAGAGACAGCCGTCAGGGTTCTTCATAAGCCGACCGGCATCGTCGTTCTCTCCCAAAACGAGAGGTCCCAGGCGAAAAACAAGGACAAAGCCTTGAGTATCTTGAGCGCGAAAATCGGAGAACTTAAGCATGAAGAGGAGGAGAGAAGCCTAGCTAAAGAGAGGAAGGACCAAATCGGCACCCAGTCAAGGTCAGAAAAAATAAGAACCTATAACGTCCTTCAGGACAGGGTGACCGACCACCGCATCAAAAAATCCTGGCATAATATTGAATCTATCTTCGCCGGAGGGATAGATTCCATCATTGAATCATGCGCCGCTATGATTGGCTAAGAAAATTGATTTGCTCTTGATACCTGTCCGCGAACTGCAAAACGTCATCGGCGTAAAAGCTGTACGCGGGCTTCTTCCAGTTTGACCCGGCTAAGTATTTAAGAGCCGCCTGCCTCTCCCCCTCCCGTCCGTTTCGCACAGCGCCATTGTCTTTAAGAAGCAGGGCGGAAGCGACGAAAGCGTCCTTCGGGTCCCATGGATTTGGGGGCCTGTTGCCAGTAACATTTGATATGGCGGATTTATATAAATTCCAAGTCGTGGGTATAAACTGCGCCGGACCCATTGCTCCTCCGCAGTTTCCATACCAAGCCTTCTTTGAGACGGGCATGAGGTCCGGGTTTAGGCCTAATTCATCGGTGATGCCTACAAAGGCCGTCCGCTGTTTTTCACATTTTGGGTTTGACAGGTCAGTTTTCCAGTCTCCTCTCCCGACATTCTCCCCTAAGTTAGACTCCTCGGTAATTATACCGAGGATGAAGGCCTGTCTAACTCCCGTCTTCGCGTAAGCCAAGTTAGCGTATTCAATCGCCTTCTCAAAAGGAATAGCTGTTGAGCCGTTCAAGAGAAACAGCTGGCTTCTGATTTTAGCAGCTTCCTTTTTTCGCTCCGTCAAAACTTTCTGGTACCGCGCCTCCTCTCCTTTGGTCACTTTTAGTATCTGCTGTTCTTCATTCGTAGCCTCTTCAAGGCGTTTCTTTTCAAGATTTTGTATGGTCTTCAGCTGCAGCTGTTCGGCTTTTTTTACTTGAAGGACGTCTATTTTCTCTTCGGCGTTTGTTTTTGATTCTTTAATCTCCATTAAAGAGTTCTGTATCCCCTCCTGGAGGGAGTCTAACGAGTCAATGTTCTTAAAAAAATCGGAGAGATTGTTGTAGCCCAAAATAATTTCCACAAGCGGGGTATCTCCCAGTTCATAATATTTCTTCACTAATTCCTTGAGAGAGGACTCCTCATTATCTATTTTCTTCAAGAGCGAGGAGACGAGCGCGGTTTGTTCCACGATTCCTCCCTGAAGATTGGCTATCTGGATATCAAGGGATTTGATTCCCAACTTATATTTGGCGACTTTTGCCTTAAGAACATCAATGTCCCTCTGAAGAGAAGCGGACTGATTTTGTTTGTCTTGGATTACGTTATTTAAATCCTTTATCTGGTTCTCATAATCCTGTAATTCCTTCTCAAGCGCCGCTCGCCTATCAAGAAGACTCCCCACGTTAATTTCCGCGGCCGACAATATCAGATTTTTTTCACTAAAAATTATTGGGAGAGAAACAAAAAGAAACAAAAGAAGGAGGGTGGAAAAGCTCTGGAAAATATATTTCATGATTTATAATCTCTATTGCTCAAGTTTGAATCTCCTCTTCAGCTCCTTCCTCTTCCTTCTTGCCCTTCTTCTCCACTTCAATATCAGCGATAGTGAGCGCCGGAGTCGCCTCTACCTCTTCGCGAGGAGGCTCAACAAGAGCAATAACCTCCTCGGCTTTGGAGGTCGCCTTCACCCCCTTGGGAAGACCGATGTCTTTGACCGAGACACGGTCTTCAAAAGTTTTAAGAAGAGAGATATCAACATGCAACTCATGGGGTAAGTCTTGCGGCAGAGCTTCTATCTCCACCTCGTGCATTACTTTCACAAGAACTCCTCCAAGATCTTTGACCGCCCCCGATACCCCTTTAAAAACAACAGGGACCGAAGCCGTAATCGGTTTATCCATGTCCACAGCGTAAAAATCAACGTGAATCGGCTCGTCACTCATTGGATCCACGGCAATATCGTGGATGACGACATTCGCTTTTGGTTCAGAGAGTTCAACAAGAGTAGATTCCCCTGCCTTTTTCCAGACCTTTTTAAAGTCCGCGAGGTTTACAAAAACAGAGTGCGGCTTCTTTTTCCTCCCATAGACAACAGCCGGGAGTTTACCTTTTTCCCTAAAGGCTTTAAGGCCCTTGCCGAAGACATTCCTCGGCTCCGTTAATAAGGTCAGCATAACACTGATAACTATACAGAAAAATCCTTTATTTTACAACAGAGAAGGTGGCACTCGCCCGTTAAGGGCCTCAATAATATTTTTAGCGGCAAGAGTAGACATTGCTTCCCTCGCTTCAAAAGTGGCTGAAGCAGTGTGAGGAGTAAGGATAACATTTTCAAGTTCAGCGAGGCCCGGAGTTAAAGCCGGTTCATTTTCATACACATCCAGAGCCGCTCCCCGAATTACGCTCTCTTTCAGGGCCACAACAAGGGCTGCCTCGTCTATGACCGGTCCACGGGAGGTATTTATGAGATAACTGGTTTTTTTCATGAGGCGCAGACGCCGCTCGTTAACTAAATGACGAGTGGCGGGAAGGAGGGGAACATGGAGAGACACAAAATCAGCTTCTTTAAATACGTCGTCTATATCATCCCGAAATTGCGCATTAAATTCTTTCTCAAAATCTTCCGACCTCTTCACGTCGTTGTAAATCACTTTCATGTCAAACCCATTTACCCCGTGATGCGCCACTCGAGAGCCTAT
>DATDZM010000084.1:0-7006 GCA_036516815.1 Minisyncoccota bacterium
ATTATAATCGCCGTATCTCTCTCTGTGATTTACGTGGTAAACTTCCAGAGCCTCTTTGCCATCTTTGGTTCAGTCACGCTTGTTTTTCTCGTCTATCTGTTTTCACGATCTTTTTTTGACTTGCCCTCTCCGGAGAAGCCAAAACATTCCCCGTTTCGCCTCTCATTTTTTATTCTTCTCTTTAGCCTATTCCTTCTTCTTGCCGGTAATTTTATCACGAAGAGCACATTGCCTTTAAACATTTCTTCTCTGGATGTCCGACCGTCTTTATCCACAACGTGGGGCATAGTCCAAAATGTCTTGCAGAGAGAGCCAATTCTTGGCACGGGCCCCAACACCTTTCTCTACAGCTGGCTCACCTTGAAGCCGCTGGCGGTAAACAATACTATTTTTTGGAACGCTCGCTTCAATTCAGGAATTAGTCATTTTTTGTCTACCTTTGCAACTACTGGCATCTTGGGCGGTCTCGCTATTTCCGCTTTCCTTTTCCTTTTCCTCTTAAGCGGGCTCAAAACGATTCCCTATACCGGTGAGGAAAAATCGCGCTCTTTACTCATGGCTTCTCTTTTCGGCTCTCTGTACTTGTGGATTTTCATTGTAACTTATTCCCCGGGAGCTCTTATATTCATTCTGGCTTTTATTTTCACCGGCCTTTTTATCTCAATGCTCGCCCAGGCGGAGAGGATAAAACGCGCTCGCACGCTGTTCCTTGAAAATCCTAAAGTCGGCTTTGTTTCCACCCTACTCGCGATAATTTTAATTATCGGTTCTATCTCCACTCTTTACCTAGTTTTTGGGAAATATAGAGCGGCGAGATTGTATGCCGACGGGCTAGAAATTTTGAACACGACAAGAGACCTTCCTTCCGCGAAGGAGAAATTTGTAAGCGCCTTGAGTCTGGACAAAGAAGATTTCTACGCGAGAGCTATAGCTGAAGTAAACCTTATGGAGTTGCAGGAGCTCGTGACGAGACAAGATCTCTCCCCTGAAGACGCGAGGAGGGAATTCCAAAATGCGCTCGGCGCCGCTATTCAAAACGCTCAAGCCGCGAAAAAACTAAATCCTTCCGACCCGGCAAACTATTTTGAACTAGGGAGGATCTACGAATCGGTCGTTCCTCTTCGGGTAAGCCAAGCTGACGAGTTCGCCTTAAACGCTTATGCCGATGCCCTGAAGAATTCTCCCCTTGACCCGACGTCTCAATTTTTCTCGGCGCGGGTTAAACTACAGACAGGAAAGATGGAGGAAGCAAGAAGTTTTCTGGAGAGTGCTTTGAAGATTAAGGCTGATTTCGCGCCCGCGCTCTTCATGCTCTCCCAAATTGAAGTCCAACAGGGAAACTTAAAGGCAGCTATAGAAAAGACAGAGCAAACCGCGGTTCTTACGCCAAATGACGTTGGAGTAATCTTCCAGCTCGGGCTCCTCTATTATCAGGACAAGAATTTTGATGGAGCAAAGAGCGCCTTTGAAAAAGCCGTTCTTCTAAACACAGATTACTCAAATGCCCGCTACTTTCTTGGGCTAATTTACGACAGGAAGGGGATGAAAAATGAGGCCATCTTGCAATTTGAGCACATCAAGAAATTTAACCCCGACAATCAGGAAGTGGAGAGGATACTCTCGAACCTCCGCGACGGGGAAGACGCGCTCCTGCAGATCTCTCCTCCCGCCGAGCGCCCGGAGAAGAGAAAGAGTCTTCCAATCAAGGAAATAAATTAGGTTTTTAATCCTGTGGTGCGAAGGGTCCTACAAATCTTGAACCGGGAATACGACGGTCTCCACAAAGCCGCTCTCGTTTTGGCTGTCTCCTCGGTGGGCTCCAGTATCTTGGCGCTTTTTCGGGACCGGCTTTTGGCGGGCACTTTCGGAGCGGGGAAGGAACTTGATATTTATTACGCGGCTTTTCGCATCCCCGATTTTCTTTATGTTACTTCTATCACCATAGTTTCCGCCACGGTTCTTATACCATCCCTCTTGGATCATCTGCGGAAGTCAGAGGGCGAAGCGAAAAAATTTTTGAACAGCGTCTTTACCGTATTTTTAGGGACAATGCTTGTTTTGATTGTTATTACTTTTTTCCTTATCCCTCTACTCGCTCACCCTCTTGCCCCGGGGTTTACTCCACAAGAAAGAGAAAAGCTCGTTACTCTCGCCCGAATCCTTCTTTTCTCGCCGTTTTTTCTGGGGATATCGAGCTATCTTTCAAGCATCGTTCAGTCGTTTCGAAGATTTTTTGTCTATGCCCTTTCTCCTATTTTCTACAATGTTGGTATTGTGATCGGCATAGTCTTTTTTTATCCCGCGGTGGGCTTGGAGGGCATTGCTTTTGGAGTAGCGGTTGGGTCTTTTCTCCACATGTTAATCCAGGTGCCGAGCATCATTCGCCTAGGTTTCCTGCCGCGTCTTATATCAAGCATTCAGTTTACGGAGGTGAGAAACATAGTTAAGCTTTCTTTTCCGCGGAGCCTGGGGTTGGGCGTAAATCAGCTTGTTTTATCCTTCATCACCGCTCTTGCTTCACTCCTTACGCCAGGAAGTATCGCTGTCTTTAATCTTTCATACAATTTGCAGTCCGTCTCTCTCTCTGTTATAGGAGTAAGCTTTGCTGTCGCTGCCTTTCCGACCCTTTCCAAGCTTTTTGTTGAAGCTAAACACAAGGAATTTTTGGCCCAAATCGCGCGAACGATGAGGAGCATTGTCTTTTGGACTTTGCCGACAGTGGTGCTTTTTATCGTTCTTCGAGCCCAGATTGTGCGAGTCATTTTCGGCTATAAAAATTTCTCCTGGACCGACACTCGTCTTACCGCGGCGGAGCTCGCCATTTTCTCGCTTTCTCTTCTCGCCCAGGCGCTTATAATATTTTTTACCAGAGCTTATTATGCGGCCGGGAAGACGGCGAAACCCATAGGCATTAACGTTTTTTCCTCTCTCGTCATCATTCTTGTCTCCATATTTTCCATAAAATTATTTCACGTCGGAGGTTTTTTTAGAAATGTGCTGGAGAGTGCTCTGCGCGTTCAGGGAGTTCCGGGGACAGACATGCTTCTATTGCCACTTGCCTTTTCTTTCGGCATGATACTAAATGCCCTTCTCTTATATCGCGCCTTCACAAAAGATTTCCCAATGCTGAAGGGAAGAACTTCCAAGCCGTTTTACCAAACTGTCATATCTTCAATCCTGATGGGATTCGTCGCCTACTTCTCTCTTAATTTTTTGGACAAAGTGTTTGACCTAGAGACATTTTTGGGTATCTTTTTACAGGGCTTCATGGCGGGTTCTATCGGTCTTTCGGCGTGGTTCATTATTCTTTATAAGGCGAAAAGCGAGGAACTTATGGAAATTATTTTGGCTGTCAAGGAAAAATTTTGGAGAGCTCCTGTTGTCATCTCCGAGCCAACCAAATTGCCGTAGCGGGGGAGTGGTTTTTAGGGTAGTATGGGATGTACATGGAAGTTAAAAATATCCGTAATTTTGTTGTTATTGCCCATATTGACCACGGCAAATCTACTCTTGCCGACCGTATGCTTGAAATTACAAATACCATAGAGAAGCGCAAAATGCGCGAGCAAGTTTTAGACCAGATGGAGCTTGAGAGGGAGAAGGGAATTACCATAAAAATGCAGCCTGTTCGCATGGTGTATCATGCGAACCGCGGAAGTAACGCTAAGATTGAGGAGGAATACATCCTCAATCTGATTGACACTCCCGGACATATCGATTTCTCTTACGAAGTTTCTCGCGCCCTTCAAGCCGTTGAAGGAGCGATTCTTTTAGTTGACGCGACGCAGGGCGTAGAGGCTCAAACAATTACAAACGTTCTCATGGCGAAGTCCCTCGGCCTAAAAGTGATACCGGTCTTGAATAAAATTGACCTCGCGTCAGCGATGATAGATGAATCAAAAAAGGAACTTGAGGACCTCCTGAAATGCAAGGGGGACGAAGTCTTGCAAGTTTCGGCAAAAACAGGGGAGGGGGTAGAGGAACTTTTGAGTCGCGTTATTGAAGTTGTTCCTCCCCCGAAATACGAATACGCCGACAAATCCCGCGCCCTTGTTTTTGACTTTTCATACTCGCTCCACAGGGGTGTTATCGTCTATGTCAGGGTAACAGACGGGGAGATAAAAAAGGGGGATGAACTTGCCTTCGCCGGGTCGGGGGAAAAATTTATTGTCCATGAAGTCGGCACATTTAATCCCCAGGAAGAGACGAGGGAAAAACTTTCCCCGGGCGAGATAGGTTATATTGTTACTAACATAAAGAAGCCGGCAATGGGAACGGTCGGGGATTCTATCATTTCCCCAAAAAATCCTCTCCCAGCGCTTCCCGGGTACATGCAGCCAAAGCCGGTTGTCTTCGCTAGCGTCTACCCAACCTCTGCCGACAATTTCAATAATCTGAAACACGCTCTTGAAATCTTGCATCTCTCCGACAGCTCCTTAAACTTTGAAGAAGAATCAAGCGGCGCGCTCGGCCGCGGGTACAGGTGCGGATTCTTGGGCATGCTCCATCTGGAAATTATAACCGAGCGCTTAAAGAGAGAATTCTATCTTGAGTTTGTCGTGGCTCAACCCACCATCACTTACACGGTTAAACTTCTAAACGGGGAACAAGTGAATGTTTATTCCCCGGCGGTGTTTCCGGAAGAACATCTTATTAAAACCATCTTTGAACCGTGGATAGAGGTAAATATCATTACTCCGCCGGATAGGCTGGGGGGCATCTTGCAAATTATCTACGACCACGAAGCCAGAGTCTCTCTGACCGAGCAGTTTGGAGAAGCAAGGAATATTTTGAAAGCGGAGATGCCTCTTCGCGAACTTATGCGGGGATTGTTTGAAGAAATTAAAAGCGCGAGCGCGGGCTACGCGTCTTTAAATTATAAAATCATCGGAATGAGAGAAGCGCCGAAGGGCTGGATTACGCGCTTGGATATTCTCGTAGCTGATGAGCTCGTCCCGGCTCTCTCGCGAATAACGAGCAGAAAGAGGATTGAACGAGAGGCGGAGGAACTGGTGGAAAAACTTAAAAATCTAGTTCCCAGAGCGCTATTCGTTATTAAAATTCAAGCCAGAGGCATGGGACGTATCATCGCCTCTAGGACTATATCCGCCCTGAAGAAAGATGTGACAGGGTATCTCTACGGGGGAGACAGGACAAGAAAGATGAAGCTTTGGGCGAAGCAAAAAAGAGGAAAATCGAGAATGAAAGAGTCCGGCAAAGTGAATATACCAAACGACGTGTTCGTTAAAATGATGCAATGACTCTGTTTAGTAATAAAACAGGGGAGTGACGAGGAAAAGGACCATCCCTATTGTGGCAAGGATTGATATTAAAATCCAAATCTTCTGATACCTCCTTTTCTGCCTATTGGTTTTTATAGCCATTATTAGAGTTATAATATTAGAATCGTGAGAGAATTTCAAGAGAAGAGAAAAATAAAGAAAATTCTATACTCAAAAGTTACTATCCTCCTTCTTTTTGTGGCGAGCGTATTCCTTGCCGTGTCTGACTACAAGGTCTATGTTAAGAGCAGGCAAGCGAGGGAGCTCAATCAAGCCGCAAATATGGAGGAGGCTGGCTTAAGAGAAAAAATAGAAGGACTTGAGGGAGATATTAACCATCTTGGCACACAGGCGGGCGAGGAAGAGGAAATCCGCAAAAAATTTAACGTAAAGAAACCCGGGGAGCGCGTGCTAGTCGTAGTGGAAAGAAGCAATGAAAATGATACATCTGGAGCGGTCGCTCCGTCTGGAATATTAGGGAGAGTCTGGTACAGAATTAAAAATTTGTTTCATTAGGAGCCCCTTGCTTTTTAGGCAGGGTGGATATAAGATATAGGCAATGAAAAAGATAGGACTAAAAAGTATTGTTTGGAAAGAAGGAAAGTATTATGTAGCTCAATGTCTTAATGTTGATGTTTCTAGTTTTGGGAAAAGCAGGACGGAGGCTATAAAAAATTTAGATGAAGCATTAGAGCTGTACTTTGAAGACGTGAAGCCGTCTCGCTATCTTCCAAAAGTAGAAAATCCAAAAATCGTCGGACTTTCTTACTCTGGTGCCTAAACTGTACTCATCAAAACAAATTATAAAAGCGCTTGGAGTAAGGGGGTTTGTTTTTGTCTCCCAGAAAGGGAGCCACATAAAACTAAGAAGAAAATTAAAAAATACTGTTTTTACCGTTATTATTCCAGCCAATAGAAAAGAGATTCCTCACGGTACATTCAGGTCAATTCTTCGACAATCGCATCTGGAAGAGGAAGATTTTAATCACTCATCTAGCTAAATTTTGCGAGTATAGTTTAGTGGCAGAATACGACCTTCCCAAGGTTGGGGCGGGGGTTCGATTCCCCCTACTCGCACTATGCGGAATTATAAAGAATTTTTTAGAGGCAAAAGAATTACTATAATGGGTCTAGGGCTTTTAGGGCGTGGAGTGGGAGACGCGGAATTTTTAGCCGAATGCGGGGCAAGTCTTATAATAACTGATTTGAAGAGCAAGGAGGAACTTTCCCCTTCCCTGAAGAGATTAAGGAAATATAAAAATATTAAATACACTCTTGGCGGGCATAAGCTCAAAAATTTTAGAAATAGGGATATGATTCTCAAAGCAGCCGGGGTTCCCCTTGATTCCCCCTATATTGCCGAGGCGGGAAAGAACAAAATCCCCGTGGAAATGGACGCTTCTCTTTTCTCCCGTTTTACTCCCGCTACTATTATCGGAGTAACCGGCACTCGCGGCAAGTCCACCGTTACTCACGTTCTCTATGAGATGTTAATAAAATCTGGCAGAAGAGCTTTTCTCGGAGGCAATGTAAAAGGCATGGCCACCCTCCCTCTCCTTAAAAAGGTTAAGCCCGGAGACATTATAATTATGGAGCTAGACTCCTGGCAGCTTCAAGGGTTTGGCGAGGCAAAGTTAAGCCCGCATATCGCTATTTTTACCAACTTCCTGCCCGACCACCTGAATTATTATAAGGGAGACATGAATAAGTATTTTTCTGACAAG
>DATDZM010000085.1:0-6763 GCA_036516815.1 Minisyncoccota bacterium
TCCGCCTCCGCTAATGTCATCAGTGCAAGTGACAATGCCCGTTTGGGAAATAGCTGACACTTTTTGCGTTGGGAGGCACGTTTGGCTGGACCCTCCATTGATATTCAAAGAAAAGGCATTCCCCGGGCTAAGGCTAAGGCCGGTGCCGGCAGAGTAGCTCCCTCCGCCTCCTCCGGAGTTGTCAGCCGCGCAGGTCCAGCCTGTAGCGGCACCACTGTATTTTGGAATTTGACCAGACGCGCAACCGTTTGCGCCCCAGTCTGCGAAGAGGACAGTGCCATCGGCAATCTTGGCCGTAGAAACTCCACCTGTTGAGATTGAAAAGTCACTGCCAGTTAGTGTCAGTCCATCGCTTGCGGTGTAGGTTGACCCCCCGCTGTCAGCCGCGCAAGCCCAAGCAGAACCATTGTATTTTGGAATTTGACCAGACGCGCAACCGTTTGCGCCCCAGTCTGCGAAGAGGACAGCGCCATCGGCAATTTTAGCTGAAGTAACGCCATTGTCAGCAATGGAAAAAGTGGTGCCAGTAAGATTAAGCCCTGCTCCGGCGGAGTACGTTGTACCACCCCCGCCGCCACCAGTGGAAGAGGTAGTTTGGATTGTGCCGTCAGGGAATTTGTACCCCCCGCTCGTGGATTCAATCATACCCGCTACGGTAAGAGGACTCCCGGGAGTTGAGGTGCGAATGCCGACATTGCCGTCCAGCTGGGCGCCGTTATAGGCGTGGAAGAAGCCATTTACGCCTAAAATATTTACCAGTAAAATGCCCCCTGTTTTTGTCTGGTCGCCAGGGCCAGTGTTGATCGGAGCCGCCACGTTGTCGCCGGGAGGGTCGGCCGTTTGGGCTGTAACATAATTAACTCCGAGGCCTAATATTACCGACCCCAAAACCGCGAGAGACATTCTCAAAAATAAATTATATTTTTTCATATGATTATATTATATAATTTTTGACTTTTAATTTCCAACATTATGTGAAATTTCTTATTCTTCCTCAAAGATGGGGCTTTTCTTTGTCGCGTTCAACGTTACGACAGTTGTCCTGGTAATACCGCCTCCTGTTCCCTGTATAGTAATGGGGTAAGATGCCGAGAGAGTAGAGCCGGGCGGAATAATTACATAGAACTGCGAACCGGTATTGTATTCTCTCGAAGTCAAGTTTGTGTCGGAGAAATTATACTGGGTTTGGGGGGGAAGATCCGTTGACTGGACAGCGGTAAGGGTAATGGGCTGGTTAAAGCCTCCTATGGGAGTTACCCTGATTGTGGTATTAGACGATTTGGCGGAGGCTCCTCCGACAATGGTCACGCTAATGGGGTTGGGGGGGTTTAAGGTAAACTCGTATCGAACATTTAAAACCACCGAAGCGTCTATGCTCCCCCCCAAGCCCGTACACCTTATTGTGTAAGTTTTTGTGGGGTAGGTCGTGACGTTTCCTGTTGATACGGACCCAGAAACTGCGCCGCCGGGGTTAAAGCTACCGTCCGGACTGGTACAACTCAAGGCATTTGTCGCGCTCCAGGTAAGAGTGGCCACGCCATTATAATTGATAGGATTAGGCGCGACAGTGAATATGACGCTTGGCGGATTGGTCGGGGTTAGAGATACTTTATAATTAGAGTCCCCGCAGACACCGCTATTCAGACAGTTAAAACTTATCCAGCCTAAGACATCGCCCCTGCCAAAAATCCAATTTTTAAAATCAACTCCGCCAGATGCGGGCGCCGGAACTATTTGCCCTTTGTAATCAGAGGCGGCGCATAATCCCGGGACATTACCGCAATTTAAATTTACCCATCCGTCCCACCCCCCTCCGTTCGCTAGAGCCCTGGCCCAACCGGACATTATGCCAGTATTTTTATCTAGCTTTGGTCCGCAGGGAGAATTAGGGCATCCTTGAACATCGGTATTTTCAAAACTTATCCAGCCGACGTTGCCTGACCAGGCGTAGCCGGAAAGATTGCCGCTTTCGTCATCCCAATTTACGACATAATCTGAAGTAGGGCATTTAGACTCGTTCGCGCAGTTAAAGCTAATCCAGCCGATATTGGGAGACCAGGCCCAACCATTTAGAGAGACACTGTTTCCGGCTTCCGCCGCTCCCGTGGAAAGCAAAACGGCGAGGATAAAAACATAAAAAACTGTTCTCAACCCGGCCTTGAATCCAAAATCTTTTTCCATAGAAATTAGTTCTGGAGAGACTGCTCGCGCAATTTATCAAGTTCTTCAGCCTGCTTCTTAATATCTACTTTGCCGCCCGAAGTAACCGCGCTTTTCCTCAACTTGTCCAGTTCCATCGCCTGTTCGGTAATTTCCTTATCTGTAAGAGGCTTGGGGTTTGCCTGCCCTCGCAAAGCGTCGAGTTCTTCCGCTTGCCGTTTTACGTCAACTACTCTCGGAGTCGTAATTGGGGGATTCTTATCTCTTTTGGAAACGTAGTACGAGTAATAGATATAAACGGCCGAGACGACGGCAATAACAGCCACGACGATAGAGAGAATAAGAGTGTTTTTATTTTCCTCAACCATTGGTCACATTATAATACGACAAATATTTAATCACAAGGAGTCGCTTGACAACGCCCCTGTGGATAAATACAATATGGGGATGAAGTCCGTTTTTTCTTAAGAAAGCGGGCTTATTTACTAAAGTAGCCTAAGACTCGTAAAAACATATGGACTTAAAACTTCTACAAACAGCTTTTGACCAGCTTGAATCTGAAAAAGGAATTCCGAGGGAAAAGATTATAGAGGCTTTGGAGATGGCCCTCGCCGCCGCTTATAAAAAAGACTACGGCAAGCGCGGCCAGATTATAAAAGCAAAATTTGACCCTTTGACGGGGAATATGGGTTTTACCCAAGTGAAAATCGCGGTAGAATCTTCCATGCTTAAACCAGAAGATGAGGAAGATGACGCGGAGGAAAAAGTCACTACCGAGGAAGGAGAGGAGCAAAAAGTCCGCTTTAATCCCGAGCATCACATCATGCTTGAGGAAGCGCAAAAGATAAAGAAAGACATAAAGCCCGGGGACGAGCTCGTTTTTCCTCTAGAGAGTCAGGGCAATTACGGTCGGATCGCTGCCCAAACCGCGAAGCAAGTAATCACCCAAAAGATACGGGAGGCGGAACGCCAATCTGTTTACGCGGAATTCAAAGACAAGCAAGATACGATAGTAAGCGGCATCGTCCAGCGCATAGAAAACAACAACGTTTTCGTAAATCTGGAGAAGACCACCGCCATACTCTCGCGAGAAGAGCAGATCAGCGGGGAGAGATACCGCGTTGGGGAAAGAACGCGCGCGCTCCTTTACCTCGTTGAAGAGACTCCGCGAGGGATTAACTTGTACCTCTCGCGCTCTCACCCGAAGTTCCTAATAAAGCTCTTTGAACTTGAGGTGCCGGAGATGGCAAACGGCATCGTTGAAATAAAAAGCGTCGCCAGAGAAGCCGGAGCGCGCTCAAAAGTCGCCGTGTCCTCCAACGAGGAGGGAATTGACCCCGTGGGGTCAAGTGTGGGGCAGAAGGGTATTCGCGTCGGCACCGTCATATCCGAGCTTGGGGGAGAAAAAATTGATATTATTGAATGGTCAGACGACCCTGAAAAATTTATCGCCCACTCCCTCTCTCCGGCAAAAGTAATTGACGTTGAGATTAAGAGAGGCTCCCATGAGGCGCAAGTGATTGTTGACGAAGACCAGCTCTCTCTCGCCATCGGCAAGGGCGGGCAAAACGTGCGGCTCGCAGCAAAATTGACTGGCTGGAAACTAGATATAAGGTCAAGGGAGGGTAAGTCCCTCGCTTTGGCAACGGAGGAAGGAGAAGTTTCCGTTGAACCGGAAGAAACTCCTGATGAATCAGAAAAAACTTCCAATAAACTTGAATCTAAAGTCTAGAAGCTATAAGCTAAAAGCTAACGAAGCTAATTTATGTCTTTATCTAAAATATCAATAGGCGACGAGGCTCCAGATATCGTAAACGCTGTAATTGAGATACCTAAAAACAGCCAGAATAAATATGAGTATGACGAGGAGACCGGCGTGGTTAAGCTTGACCGAGTTTTGTTCTCCCCCATGCATTATCCGGCTGATTACGGGTTTATACCTGAAACGCGCTCCGAGGACGGAGACCGTTTGGATATTCTGGTCTTAGGCAGTGATCCCGTATTCACAAGCTGTGTCGTCAGGGCAAAACCGATTGGAATATTAAAGATGATTGACTCCGGGGAAGAAGATTTCAAAATCGTCGGGGTTCAGGCGGACAATCCCCGATTTGAAAACATTGAGGACGTGAAGGACATCCACGGCCATTCCCTAAAAGAAATCGCCCACTTTTTTGAAGCTTATAAAGAGCTTGAAGGGAAAAAAGTTGAGATTCAAGGATGGGGAAACGCGATGGAGGCGAAGAAGTCCATAGAGGAGGCGAGGAAAAGAGAGGTTAACAAGAATTAAACTCAAGGCGCTAAGCTCTTTGTTTCCGCGCCGTGAACAATTCCGAGCGGAAAAAATGAGTATATTTATGTACTAGATATGAAGACCTCCGCATTTATTGACGCCTCAAATCTTTTCTACGGTGGTGAGAAAAGTTTGGGTTGGAAAATAGACTACAAGAAACTGCTAGGATATTTGAAAGACAAGTACGGTGTTGATCACGTTTTTTATTTTGGCGGCGTTGAGATACATAATTTTGAATATGATTATCAGAAAAATGAGACTGTCCCGCTTAATGAACTTGAAAAACACCTCAAAACTTTGATTAGCAATAACGGAGCGAAACTTAATGAAGCGGAGCTCTTGCTCATCGGCAGGCATTTACAACGAGTTCGTTTTTACCAGCATCTCAATAACTTCGGTTATAAATTATATTTGAAACCAGTTAAGCTCTATGACCAGGGCGACGGCACGACTAAGAGAAAGGCTAACTGTGATGTGGATATGGCATTTCATCTTATGAAGAAGAGGGGCGACTTTGATAGGGCCGTGGTCTTATCCGGTGATGGAGACTTTTTGCCGGTATTAAAATACCTTAGAGCCAATGGAAAAGATATGGTCATACTGGGCAGAAGTGAGAGAACAGCCAAAGAAATCAAGCAGTTTGCAGGAAGTAGTTTCAGGGACTTTCAATACCTCCGAGAGATACTAAAAATGGAGTAAAAAAGAAAAGCACCCATTTAGGATGCCTCTCACGTTTAGTATGTTCATTATAGCGGACTATGTTTTATTGTCAACATCTCTCTCGGGATTTGAATTTTTAAATTATTTTAATTTGTAACTCCAGAGGGTGCCGTCCTTTTTGTTTGTGTATAGGAGATAACTTTCCTCGGGGGAGAGAGACAAATTCACCGCGTCAGTGCCCTCCCCAAGATAAAAATCGGGAGAGAGGATTACACTCGTTTCGCCAGTACCCAAACTGATTTGCCAGATGTTGTCGTCAAAGGAAACGAGGCCTTGGTACCAGTCGTCGGGATAGTTGGCGCCGGGGATAAGAGAAGGGACAGCGCAATAAATAACGTCGTTTTTAATCCTGCTCCAGACGCACTTCTCCGGCAGGGTGTTGACGCCCAAATCTTGCGATTGCTTTGACAAGATGTCAAAGAATTTTGTTTTTATAAGCCTGTTTACGCTCTCGCTGTAATAGACCCATTTGCCGTCTCCCGATAAAAGTCCGGTAAGTCCGGCAATTCCCCCCAAGATTTTATCAAGTTTCTGGGACTTCGTGTTTATGGAATATAAAAATCCGGGAGCGCTGTATGAAGGCTTCGTAAGAAGGATGACCGTGTCCTTGTTGGGAAAGTCCGTATTAAATTCCCCAAAAGGGGAAAAGAAAATGAGTTTCCTCTTTTCGTTTTTAAAGTTCGTGAGAATGCCGTTAGTATAATTCCCGCTCTTCTCAAGGTAGAAGAGGCTGTCATCCGCTCTCCCCGCCGCGAAACCAGCGCTCTTCGCGATGAAGGCGCCAGTGAGTTCAAGAGGGGTACTTGTGGCGGATGGTATATGAGCCAAAAAGTTTTGCAGTTTCGCCTCGCCTTCCGCCTGTTCGTAGCGAATCAGAACTTCGTCTCCTTTTGGAGAAAAGAAACTGTCAGTTGTTTTTAAGATGGTCGTGCTGGTTATTCTCTTCATCCCCTCGCCTTCGGGACTGATTTCATAAACACGGCCAGTTTGTCTCTCGATGTAGCGGACGGTGCTAGTGGAGACCGCCACCGAACCTGATATGGCGGTTTGGGTCAGCTGGAACAGCCTCTTTGGAGAACCAGCCGTTTGGCCATCTTCACCTCCAGAGTCACCTCCTCCCCCCGCGCCGCCTGTGGCAGGGGGATTTACTGGTACGTCGGGAGAGGTAGGGAAAATGCTGGAAAATATCCCACCTCCTTTAGTCCCCGTATCGCCCCTGCGGAGCAAAAGATACCCTCCCGTGCCGAGGAGAAAGACGATAATCGCAACTATGATTATTTTTCTTCTATTCATAATATTCATTAGCGTAGCGTCTCATCTATATTATTACTTTTACCACCCGGAGGAGAATTTTTATCTACGAGAGTTAAGTCCCAATGGTCATTATCCACGCCGGGGTTTTCTCTAGCTAATAATGTCCCGTCGGGGAAAATATACTCTATGGCATCTCCCCTATTATGACTACCTATCGAGTGACTTGTTATATAGGCATTTAATTCTGGCGTTGGCTTAAGATCAATTTTGTAACCAGAGCCATGAGACAACGGTCCTCCTTCGCTGTGGCCGGTTTCTGTCCCACCAGTAATTATGACC
>DATDZM010000086.1:0-6727 GCA_036516815.1 Minisyncoccota bacterium
CCCGTCCCGATGTTGACCGCCGACCCGTCGCTTATTTTTAGAATCGCCACCTGGAGTCCAGAGACGAAATCGTCAATGTAGATGAAATCTCTCCCCTGATTACCTGACCCCCAGACGATAAGGGGGTTCTCTTTCCTCACCGCCCGAAGGGCTATTGAAGGAATGGGATAAGAAAAATCCTGCTCTTCTCCATAACCGGAGAACGGCCTCGCGCAGGCGACTTTAAGCCCGTATTTTGCGGCAGCTGTTACGGCCAAGTATTCTCCAGTGAGTTTAATCCATCCGTAAATTGACTCCGGCAGGCCGAATGTTTCCCCTTTTACAAGGTCAAGAAATTTTTCTTTCATGGCAACGTGCTTGCCCTTATCCTGCATGGACTTTGGGTAGGCGACAGACGTGCTCACGTAGAGAATCCTGCCGATATTATCTTTATTCTTTACAGCCCATTGGAAAAAGAGCGAGTCAATGATTTTATTTGTCGCGACTAGAATGGGGTCATTTTCTATCAGCACTGCCCTGCCTCCGACGATGGCGGCGAGGTGATAAACTTCATGAAAATAAGGCGGAGCAAAGCTAGGTTTCTCGGACATCTCTCGCCTAAAAAAATCAATAACATCCTCCCGTATAAAGGTTACTGATTCACCTCCGTCTTTAAGCCATGAATCCGGATGCTTGCCGGTAAATAAGTTATCAATAATCCAGACGTCGTCCCCCCTCTCCAAAAGAGAGCGCACGAGGTGCCTTCCCACAAACCCACACCCTCCTGTGACAAGTACTGCTTTTTTGGCTCGTTCATTCATCTCTATATCCTCTATAATTTATATATATTAACGTGAGTACCCCCGTAATTTCCCTCTTGAGAAATGGTATTCGGCAGGATTTCTTTCACAACTTTGCTAAGGGGGTCGTCAATTCCCAGAAAAGACTTGTACCGGTATGAGAGGACAATCTCATAATCAACAATGTAATCTATTTTTTCTTTTTTGAAAAGCTCCCAAAGCCCATCTTTTTTCATGGCCTTATAAGCCTCGTTATTAACAAGCCCGTCGGAATTCATCACGAAGCGGTCGCTGAAATATCCATGGATGCCGGAATTAAAAGAGGCGATTCTCGCATTTGGGGGAAGATTATCTTTAACCCACATGGCGACGTTGTACATCTCAAGCTGGTTTTTATTATGAGGAAAAATAGAGCGGAAATAAAAAGCGTATGATGTGAGAAGTAATACGGCAAGAGTGGTCAATATTGGTTTTCTCAAAGCAAGGAAAGTAGGGTTACTTAAAACGATGCCTAAAAATACGAGAGTCAATATTTGAAAAGTGGCGAAATACCATTCTCTCCCCGACCAGCGAACCGCACCGTGGACAAAAACGAGAACACAGTAACCAATAAATAAGGTGAGAAAGACTCTCCATTCCACAGACTTAAAAATTGAGTGGATATAAGCTTTAAATTTTTCTCTATTCTTAAAATAAAGATAAGAAACGGCGAGGAGAGGGGCAAGGAAGACGCCTCCTGTCCACAGTAGCGTCTTTGGCACATTTTTGGCGGAATAGTAAATCGGCAAGCCAATGCTCTTGAGGGTAAAGGCGATAGTGCCAAAAAAATTATAGACCGACCAGAGAAAGATTGTGCCGATTCCCCGCGGTTTATAAAAGAATAAGCGGTGATTGATGAGCGTGTAAGAGAGCCCGCTTGTCGGTATAAGCGACCCGAAATAGAAGTAGTTGTAAAGAAACCAGGGAGCGGATATGGCGCCGGCTGGGAGAACAAAGGCGAGTAAATTTTTAACTCTAATTTCTTTGTGTTTCAGACGCAAAAGAAAAAACACGAACACTGCCGCCAGGAATATCCCGTAATCCAGCCTCGCAAGCACAAGCAAGCCACCAGTAACGCCAAGATAATAGAAATTAAGGTTACCGCCTTTTCCACCCAATGTTTTAAGGAAAATAAAGACAAATAAAACAAATAAAAAAAGGGCGAGGGGAGTCTCCAAGCCGTTCAAATGTATTGAAACATTCCAAGGGTTTAGAGCATAAGCCAAAGTGAGAAAGATAGGGATAGATTTACTTTCCGTAAAGGAAGATATTATTTTATAGACAAAGAGGCTCGTGAGAAAAAAGAGGGCGACCGCGATTGTTAAAATAATATGGATAGGAAGAATCCTATCGTTAGGGAAAATGTAATACACGCCGCTTACAACACCCATCCATAAAGGATGATAGCCGTTTGTTAGATGCTCTCCATCAAAAGTTGGGCCCAGCCCTTTCGCGATATTAGAAGCGATTTTGAAATAATAAAAGGCGTCGTCGGTTAAAAAATTAGTGAGTAGAGTCTCCACCGGCTGCCACAAGAAAAAAAGATAAGTTAAAAATATAAGAGCAAGCACGACGAGAAATATGTTTTTCACGATTTATCGCTTATTCCCGATAAAATAAAGACCATTCGCTATATTGGAGGAAAATCTGTAGCGCGAAAAAACGAAATCAAGCCAATTTATCGGAGTAAACACGATAAGAAAGATAAGATTCCATATCTGATAAAGCGTCCCAACTCCGAAGGAAAGAACGATTGACAGCCATTCGCGGACGATTGTGGTCATCGCGGAAGTCGGGCCGTACCTTACGCCAGTTTCCTCCTTACGGAAACCTTTGAGCAATTCCTCAAGCCCGGAGGCGGTCCAACGGTAATAATCATCCGGAGAGGAATGGAAACTGAAAATAAAAGGCACGAGTACGTATATTTGCCCCCTCGGCTTTAAGACTCTTCTCATTTCCGAAACGACCTCTTTTGGGCTTTTCATGTGCTCTAATAGCGCGTCTGAAATCAGGGCGTCAATAGATTCATCCTTAAACGGCAGTCTGCGCGCGTCTGCGACGACAGAAACATTGGGGTACGGCATATAGTCAAGGTCTATGACTCTCTCGTCAATTTTCAACACTCCCGATCCCACGTTCAGGATAATAGCATCCCTTGAAAGCGATTCCACAAACTGTTTTGAGCTTTTCCCGGTGGAGGGATAAACAATGTGATATACAAATTCAAATAATTTTGGATACTTGCGCAAAGCCTTTTTTGCTTTGAAAATAATAGAGTCCGTATCCTGCCCCTCATTGTCATTGAAACCTATTTCTCTGAAAAATACTTTTCCCCCCTCTTTGCGGTATTCCCTCCCACATCTAACGCATTTTAAAAATTGCCCGCGGTCCTCGAGAACAGAGCAACAATCCGGGCAGTAAAGAAGTTCCAGAAATTTGTTATACACACCGAGTATTATAAGAAATTACCTGGCTTTAATCAAATAAGAGGAATTTTCAAAAACAATCTTGCCGGGAATATTTTTGTAAATGCTGTTCTTGTCCCTTATAGAATAAACAACGTAGTTGACGTGGTATTTACCTAAAATTGAATCCAATTTGGGCGGAGTGACAGTCACCCTTTCTAACCGCATTGGTTTAAAATCATAACGCAGATATTTTTCATCAAGCGGGGCAGGAACAAATTTTTGACCAGAAATTACAGCTTTTATGTGCCTTACGACGTTATCCTTTTCGCGTATTGAATTGAATATCTGGCCAAAAATCTGGAGCTGGTAATTTTCGGGGTGAGAAGTAATATCTTGATTTGTGATATCGGAGTAGGTGAAGCGATAAACGAGCTCGGAGGTTGGCATCAGATGTAATTCTTGGGCCGGGTGAAAGTAAAGATAATTATTCGTAAGGAGTAGGATTTTATTAGAGAGCTCCGGGGGAGAGTAAATAACACTATCTCTCACTTCATTTTCCTTAAACCAATTTAGGGTTTTAAGGGCGTCATCCGTCAGATAATTTTCCTTTTTTGAAAAATGATTGTTCCGAACCTGGTATAGAATGGCATTTGAAAAAAAAACCATGGCAACGGCAATTCCCCCCGCTGTCACCAATTTAATTCGAAAACGACCCTGTCCTATGACAACAAAGAACATCCCCGCTACCACCCCTACCATAAAAATAATGATTACCGGCAGATAATGAGAGTTAAATTCCAGCTGCATTCCAGTCACAATCTGCTGGTTTAAGACAATGACAGAAGCGACCAGTCCTAAAATAATCTTTTCAAAATTTTGAAAGTAGGCGCCCGGATAATTGTTTTTCCTGAAAACAAACCGCCTTAAGAAAAGAAAAATTATTATTAGGGAGAGAATGACCGCTTGGGTATAAAACCCGGATGGAAGCCTGCTGTATAAAGCCCCTATTCTACGAATTGATTCTTCGTAATAGGAAAGATGCCGGACATTCAGCATATGGATGAGGTAATATGGTATAATAGCCAAAATAATCAAGTATTTATAAAGACGCTCCCAAATGAACTTTTTATTTTTAAAAAATTCCCAGACATCGCCGATTACAAGGAGGGCCACGGTAAATGTCCAATAATAAGGGTAGACATAAAATAGAACTCCCGCCGAGGCGCCGAGAGCGATTTCCCTTTTTATCCCCGACATGCGCGAGAAGTAGAAGATGAGGAAGAGCAGTAGAGGAATAAAATTTGTCTGTGGGCTTATGGTGCGATCCCAGATAAGCATCCTTGGAAGAAGAACATAAGATATGCCGGCAATGTATCCGAAATTCTCCCATCGAAACATCACAAGAAAGAGGGTAATAGCCAAAATCATTAGAACAAGAACCGCCGCGTAATCAAGAATAATAAAATAAGATTTTATGCTGGTTCCGGAGACTTTCTTTAAAAACCCGAGCGCGTTAACATTTAAAGCGGGGTAAAGATAAGGGGCTTCTCCCCATTCCTTGAGAAACGGGCTCCCTAATTCCCAATTACCCTTGGAGCTCTCATTGATAAGAACGAGGTAATAGGCTCTGTCTTCCCTCCCTAAAACGATATCATCCGTGCGCAGATAATCACGGAATAAAATAGCCCTCGTCAAATTTAGTTGAAGAACAATAGTAATAAGAACACTTAAGATAACTATAATGAGCAGATGCCGCCTATTCATTCTTTTTCGCCAGGATTAAAATATTGTCTCCTATGCGCAACTTCACGCTTATCCTGCCTAAATTGGAATGTCTTCCCAAAAATCGAGTGCACCTCCTCCACAAGGAAAATCTCTGCCATCTGTAAAGCGAATGGAAAATATATTGAAGGGAAAAGTTTTTGTGAAGCGTCCGCGCGGTCAAGATTTGAAAGCCGTTGTTCTTCAAAAAAATTTGGATGTTATTCTCACTAAAGTAGCTTACATGCTCCGGAGGGAGAATGGCGTGCCATCCTTTGCCGAGGAGACGCGCCCACAAGCTTGAAGTATTCAAAGTTATTATCGCTAAAACTCCGCCGGGGGAAAGAATCTCCCACGCGCGATTTATGTGCTCGCTCAATTCGCCGCTAGGGACATGTTCTATGACGTCAAACATTGTAATGACATCAAACGATGTATCGCCATAATCTGTTCTAAGAAGGTCGCCGAGTTTAACTTGTCTCCCCAGCCTCTCTGCTTCGCCCACTGCGTCGGCGTTAATGTCTATGCCCTCCGCTTGGTAGTGATTGTCCCTGGCGATTTCAACAAAATAGCCGTTTGCCGCCCCGACATCAAGGAGGCGATCCCCGGAATTTACCGCTTTTATCTCCCCAATGATGGAAGAATACACAGGTCTCATCGGCATCTTATCAATCTCATAATCCACGTAACCGTGGCCATCTAAATTGTACATATAATTATTAGTATAATATTCAGCAAGTTCAGCCGGTTTTATCGGCACAAAAACAAAGCCGCAACTTAAGCATTTCCAAAGCGTAAAATTATTTTTTTTGCAGAATTCCCCTACTCCCTCGTTTAGGCACAGGAAACACGTCCCCGGGTCATTCATATTTTATAGAGATATATGCCATTAAACTCCCCCCTAGGTGTAAGAAGAGGAAGTGATTCTAAAGTACTGGAATCAATCGCTCCGTCTGAAGCAATATAATCAATTTTATATCTTTTCAACGAAGCGGTAAAATCTTTCTTTACAAAATCAGCGTAATCTTGAACTATATCTTTCCTTCTTTTCACATCTTCATCCGCGATGTCACTCCTCGTGTAATCAAGCCAGTCGCGAAACATATAATCTCTAAGAAAGAATGAATTTTCCTTCAAGTATCCCTCGGCATCATTCGAGCGGATGCCGTTTATTCTGATGGTAGTGAGTATATTGTGCCGGATGCGGTCTTCGGAAGCATTAACGCCGAAAAGAATCCATTGGGTAGAATAAACATTACATCTCGTAAAGCTCGGTATAAGCCTTGTAAGACGTTCTTCAAGTCCTTCCCTTACAAGCACTACACAGTCTTTTTCCGCATTCGCTTGGAGCCAATGTAAAATATCGCCGTACCTTTGAGTTTTTCTGAATTTTTCTGTATCACTCCTAAATCCAGCGACGGAAATGGTCCCGTATAATATCATGATAGCGATGGCAAGAATTATTACAACGCGCCAGATGTGAGGCCACCTGGGTCTCACAAGGTTGAATAATGTCACCGCAAAGACAATAAAAGAAAGGGGTATCGTATATTGCACAAAGTGGTACGGCCAAATTGTCTTGCCCGTAATGATTTGCTGATTAAAGGCAAAAAGGCCGCCTAAAATGAGGGCGGAGTTAAAAGACCAGGAGAGCGATATTTTTATGCCCTCCCTTCTGCACTTTCTATATTCAATTAAAAGCGCGGAGAAAAATAAAAGCGTGGCTATCAGTAAAATCTT
>DATDZM010000087.1:0-11449 GCA_036516815.1 Minisyncoccota bacterium
GAAGAGCGGCTGGTTGTTTTTATCCACGACGATAGCGGAAGGGACGCGGGCTTGGGCAAGTACTTTTCCCGCCACCATCGGGTCTTCCACACCAAGGAGATCCATGACGGAGGCGAGGTCAATCTTCACGTTTGCTCTGCGGTAGCGGGCGGGAGTCTTGTGCCCTCCACTGGAGTCCCCCGCTCGCAAGAGAGCGATGAGCAAGGAAGCTTGGTCGGCGTCGTTACCCGTGCGCTCAATGAGGGTGGCGTCCGCTCCTTTCTTAGACCCATAATAGGGCTCATAGGCGATGTTGTTGCGGACGAAGTTAAGGATAGAGAGAGGGTCGTAGTTCAAAGCCTCCGCTCGGTCTTTGATGTTTTGGGTGATGATAATTTCACCAGACGCGCTTGAGCTCTCTGGGGTTGTGACTGGGGCGCTTGAGACAGGCGCCTTCGCTTGCGGGAGAGCTGATAAGGCTGGACCTGGAGGAGAGGTGGGAGTTTTCTCCAGAGATGCATCGCCTTCAGCATTGAACACAGACTCCGACATTATCTTCACCGGCACGTCAGGGAGAACAGAGCGAAAGGGATGAGGGTCATTTTGGGAGAGAGGAAGGTTGGAGGATTCGCTTTTCAAAGATAGTTCAGTTTCCACAACACCGCCGCGTGTTTTCTCAAACTCCGCGAGTCTTTCTTCGATGACGGGAGAGAGATTATTGTCTTTGATGTGCTCTCTAGCGGTCAGGATATCAAGAGAGACGCCAGTTAAGGTAGTGACGGCGGGGATACTGGTTGCTGAAACAACTGGGCTTGTGGAAGCATCGGCTGAAGGAACACTTTTCATTACTGGTGAGGACGTGGTCTCAGCAGCGGCAGGGGTGGAAGACGCCGCGAGCTCCAGAGTCTCCGCGCCAACCGAAAGGAGAGGATAAACTGAAGAGAAGAGGAGCGTAAACAAAACGAGGGCTGTGAGCGCCCTCGTTTTGTTTGCTTTAGGCCGTGGCGATGATAGGAAAAGAAAACGGTTCGGCATACTCCTCGCCAATCTAGAGAAACAACGGCTCGTTTGACGCTCCTCTCACCCTCCATACGTTCACCTTACGCTAGAGGAGAGGAGGTGGGGTGTCAAGGGCGGACTTATTGTGTTCTACTTGCTGGATATCGCCAACGGGCAGTTCAATAAAGAAGGTGCTACCCTTTCCCACTCCGTCTGACTCTGCCCAGATATTCCCCTTATGCTCCTTTACAATCTCCTTCGCCACATAAAGACCGAGGCCGGAGCCACCGGTGTGGAGGCTGGAGAGGTCGTTGGCGCGGGAGAATTTTTGGAAAAGGTTAGGGAGGACCTTTTTCGGGATACCTATGCCGGTGTCTTTAATGCTTACAAGGACTGTCTTTTTCCCTTCATTTTTCATGAGCTTCACGTCAATTCTCCCCTTCTCTGTGTACTTCATGGCGTTATCTATGAGATTACTTATGACTTGTTGAACTTTATTAACATCGCCGTAGATTGTATAGTCCTTCTCCGGCTCGCTCTCGTAATGAATTTCCATCACCCTTGACTTCTGGGGTGATTTTTTGATAATCACTTTTGTCTCGTCAACCACGGTTGATACCAGCTTCTCTATGTCAAAATTGCCGAACTCATACTGCATTTTACCGAGCTCAATGCGGGAAACGTCAAGGAAATTTCCTATGATGAGGACAAGCTTCTGGCTGGAGTCGAAAATCTTCCCCACCACGTCCTTGATCTTCTCCGTCGCCCCCCCGAACGACCCCTCAAGTATCATTGATGAATAGCCCTTGATAGCAGTTAATGGCGTCCTCAACTGGTGCGAAGCGATGGAGATGAATTCGGTTTTCGCCTGATCAAGCTCCTTCAGCTTCTCGTTCGCCGCCGCCAACTGCTCCGTGAGTGCCTCCATTTCTTCTCTGGTCCTGACTTCTTTCCAAACGTTTCGGATAAGAAGAATACCTATCACTATAGTGGCTATTAGGAGAACACCATTTGATAACTGTTCCTGAGAATTTTGCGCGGCAAGCGTTCTAATTAAAATAAACATCCATAGCGCAAAGATAAATAACTCTGTTGCTATGACTCGAACATTGAATAAGTGGTGTCTTAATATTGCATAGGTGATAACAATCGGGTAGAGCGAAAAAGTCACGATAGAAAATGGAGGTATCTGTATATTAAAGGTCAAAAAAAATACACTGCTTCCCCCCGCAAAACCCAACATAGAAGCAATAAATATATACTTTAATCTTAATTTGTCCAGACCACTTATTTCAGTAACATCAAGGTTTTTATAAAGAATTACTAATGCATATATAACAACTATAAAAAAATAGGCGGTAAAATATTTATACAGAGGACCGGCATCAGGTACATAGTTAAAAATAAACTTAGGGACTACATCTAGTACAAAAGATTTTAAGGTAACTATCACCGTAAAAAATATAGCTAGTATTGAGAAAAAATAGAAAACTTTTTTATATCTTTCGTAACTTTTCGTAATTGCCAGAGTGAAGAAGAAATAGAAAAGCGGGATAAAAATAGCAGCCCAGTGTAATATTATATTACTAAGGCTAGCAATTTCTTTATCTTGCGTTGTAATCATATTGAGATAACCAAAACTCCAAATTGCCGCAAATATGTTTGATAGGAACCAACCAATATTTTCAGACTCCCTAGGCCCGTCATAATAAACAGCAAAGCTTGAGATTAAAGCAATAACACCACCCCAGAAGAGGGAAAACTGATAGTAGTTTCCAAATAAAAAATGCATAATTATAGTTATAATACCTTAACTAGAAAATCATTCAACAACAAGACTAATATCTAAAATCAAACGAGCCACATAAATTAGGTAAATTTATGTGGCTCTCATCTATGACTTCCCTTCTACAAACAAAGTAAGAAGTCGTGAAAAGGAGATCGGACAAAGTCGAACAAAAAAAGCTATCGTCCTGTCTCCGATACTTGAGTAAGATTCCTTTTTGTTTTTGCGTAAATCTCTTAGGAACCTCCTCGCAAAAAGTGCTGGTTTCTTCCACGGGAAAATACTATAAATTTTCGGGGGTATCCCTTTCAAATCTCTTACCATGGGGGTATCTATTATTGAAGGATATCCTACAGTAAGATGGATCTGTTTCAGAGATAGTTCTTGGCGAATCGTCTCTAAAAATCCCCGGAGCGCCCATTTTGAAGCCGAATATGCGGAAAAACCTCCGGGTAGAAATATTAGACCAGCTGCTGAATTGATAATCCCTATCCTGCTATCTTCGTGAAAGTATGGGAGAGTGGCTTGTATCGTATTCACCACTCCCAAGAAATTAACTTCCATACTTTCTTTGAAATCGCAGGTACTGAGGCTCTCGATTGTACCGAGCCTCAAGACACCAGCACAACATATTACAGTGTCCAGTCTTCGCCCATCTAGAGCCTTAGAAATTTTTCCTCTAAGATTCTCTTTATCTCTCACATCAACACTCACTAGTAGACTCTTCCCTCCTCTCAATTCAATCTCTTTTGCCACTTCTTTTAACCTGATAACATTCCGACCTAAAATAATAACTTCAACTCCTTCTCTGGCAAGCTCTAAAGCAATGGCCCTCCCAATTCCTGAAGAAGCACCAGTTACAAGTCCTATTTTCCCTTTCACATGACCTCCTTTGTGCGCCTAGTGCACTATTTTCAATGTTCTTCTATGATTATACCGGACAGAGAAACTATCCTTTGTCATGATAGCACATAATATAAAATTGTCAACAAACAATGGTGGTAAATTATCTACCTAAATGCAACTGCCATTGATAATGGAATCTTTGGTATACGGGTAATGATACCTCGTGCTCGAGCAACTTCATAGGAGGATAGGTAGCCAAGGGACTTTCTGTACTTGTGATTTAAGAGATGGAGTTGGGATTGAAAGACTTCATCTGTGATTTCCGAGAGATTTGTTCCTTTAGGAAGAAACCACCTCCTGACGAGTCCAATTGATTGTTCAATGTGTGGTTTCTGGTGGGGAGAACCCTTGTCACAGAAATAGACCGAGACACCGAACTCACGATGGTGAATGTTCTCCACGCCATTGTCTAAGGTGCAAGTATCGAGGGTGATATGTTTTGTGATGGTTCGCATCGCCGGCACGACCAGAGTACGGGTTCTCTGAGGGACAATCTTTCCTCCGAGAAGTTTGGTGGAGTTCTCGACCACAATTAAACCACAGACCTTTGAGGAACGAGGGGAAACAAACGTGTCCCCCTCTCCGTGGATGAGATTTGCTGATTCTGGCCTTTCTTTGAAGGATATTCTCTCTGGTATCAATACTCGTTGGGAGATACGATGGTGTTTCCTTTTCTTCACACGTTTAGTGCACAAATACCGACAGTATTGTTTTCCGTAGGGCGAATAGAGCCATTTGTATATTGCGACAGTTCCTACCCGAGGTATGATATCTAAACGCTTTAATCTCCCTGCTATCTCGTCAGGGGAGCGTAATCTTTTTAATTGCTTTATGATATCTTTCTTCAAGGAAGGACAGGTCTCAATTTTCTTACCTTGATGCTTGCTTTTTCTCCTCTTTTCTTCAGCATCCTTTTGGGCATGGGTGGCTGAATATCTCCAAGTCTTAGGGCTATACCTTCGAAGCTCACGAGAGATGGTTCCCTTGTTAACATTCAAAACTTTGGCAATATCGCTTTGGTTATGGAGATTCCCATACAAAGCGTGGATGCGGTCACGATCATTAGCTCCTAAATGCTTAAAACCTTTTTTATTTTTCATACTGTCGTATATTACGACAGTTGCATTTCAAAAGATAATTTAAGGCCTAGATTAGTTAGTTGCCAAAAAACCTTTATTTCTAGGCGTTTTTTGGTATAGTTAGATTACACGTGATTGGAGACAAAATTATTGTCATACTAGGCCAAACAACGACTGGTAAAAGCGAGTTGGCAGTAAAAATCTCTAAAAAAATTGGGGGCGAGGTCATTTCTGCCGATTCAAGGCAGGTGTATAGGGGCTTGGATATAGGCACAGGGAAGGTAAGAGGAGAGTGGATAGATAAAAGTGGGTCAAGAGTTTTTAAATACAAGAAAATACCCCATCACTGCATAGACTTTGTGTCGCTGAAGATGGTCTTTACCGCCAGTGATTTTAAAAAACAGGGAGGAAAAGCGATAAAGGACATCATCTGTCGGGGGAAGATACCCGTCGTCTGCGGAGGAACCGGATTCTACATAGATATATTATTAGGTGAAAAAAGATTTCCAGAAGTGTCCCCAGATAAGGAGTTGAGGGAGGGGCTTGAGAAAAAAACTAGGGAAGAACTATTCAAAATACTCTCGGAGCTTGATAAAGAGAGAGCTCGTACTATAGATAAGAATAACCCGAGACGTCTCATCCGAGCCATCGAAATTGCGAAAACCCTTGGCCACGTCCCTCCACTTAATGTATTGGAGTCTTACTCCAATAATTTTAATATTCTAAAAATCGGCTTGCGTTTGCCTGAAGAAGAGCTGAAGAAGAAAATCCACAAGAGGCTTTTGGATAGAATAAAGGGGGGAATGATTGAGGAAGTAAATAATCTCCATAAAAATGGCATCAGCTGGAAGCGCCTTCATGGCCTCGGATTGGAGTATCGTTACGTCTCTCTCTACTTGCGCGGGAAGTTAAGTAGGGAGGAAATGATAAACAGGCTGTACGTGGAAATCATCCATTACGCTAAACGTCAGATGACTTGGTTTAAGAGAGATAAAAATATAAAGTGGTTTAATCCTACACTAAAGGAGGACTTAACGCGGATTGAAAAAGGGGTGAAAAAGTTTATACTACCATAGAAAACTAAGGGGGTTTAGTTAAGTGGCATAATAGCGGTCTCCAAAACCGCGGTCAGGGGTTCGATTCCCTTAACCCCCGCCTTTATCCCTTTGGGACTACGGCGGGCAAGCTCGTTAGGGGTTACTTTTTTCCCTCCTTATGCATGGTCTGCCTCCTGCACCATATGCGTCGCTCGCTCTGCTCGCTCTTTAGAAACCCACGGTTTCTAATATCTTCCTTCACGGAGGAACCCTTCGCCTTCCCCCGACCCCCTTTTGTGCAATTGGTGCAGAGGAATTACTTCTTTCCCTCCTTATGCATGGTCTGCTTCCTGCACCAATTGCAAAACTTCTTAAGCTCAATTTTCCGCTCAACTTTTTTCTTGTTTTTGCTTGACCAGTAGTTTACCCGTTTGCACGTCCCGCACTGGAGTTTTATCAAATTATCTTGCGACATTTTTGCTTACGAATTTTCTTAAATGAGTAATTGCAAAAATAATCGTCCCTCCGTATCCACCGACTGGCGGAGAAGGAGGAAGACATTCTTTACGCTCATAACTATACACGAGTCCACATAAAAAACAAGTAAAAAAGGCGATGTCATAATTCAGAAAAATTCTGATCACGATACCGCCTATAGGTCTGAAATAAAACTAAAAAAATCTCTTCCACAGATTACCCTCCCAACTCTGCGCGAGCCTAAAAAGTTTAAAGCTTTTACTTAGAATCCATCGGGCCTCAACAATGTAATAGGCCAAAAGAAAATTTGAAATCTTCATAGCCCACCCCTTTCTGAAAGCAAAGTTAAGAGAGCAAGCTCAAGTCTGACCTTAAGTTTGAGGTATCGGCACTAAAAAGTCAAACGTGATTGTAGCCTAAAGGGGGCTATTGTCACAGAGCAGCTCCCCCTTAAGGAGAAGGTTCAAGGTCCGATTCCTTGTGAGCGCAATCATTTTGTTCATAAATAAACAGGACAGGTGTTTTTTCATTTTATGACAATGGGATTGCTCCCGTCCCACTTGCAATAAAATCATATCCGACTTTCTGGGATAGAGAAAGCAGAGCTCGCTGATTGTCGCGATAATGATGCCGAGCGGTATAGGGTAAAATTACTGCCCTTGAGAATGCAAACATACCGTGTATGATAACGACAGATCATTATGGGTTCCTTAAAATCATCTGGGCAATCACCTAAAAATGAAATGGGAGGATACTATGGATGTCATATATGCCCTATGGGACATACTTGGAATCGCCGTTTGGATGTTTGTGCTGATCGGCGTGGGATGGTTGATTATTGTCATTCTTTCACGAGCGGTCATCAAGGTACGGCAAGGACAGGTTGCCATTATTGAACGGGGCGGAAAGTTTTTGCGAGTAGCAACTCCCGGGCCGAGCTTCGTAATACCTGGGCTTGATGAAATTGTCGCAGAGATTGACTGTCAGCTAATTAAGATTCATGAAGTCCAAACCACTGCAAGGACTCGTGAACAAGCGATCGTGACCATCCCGGCGACGATACGGTATCGCATCCATTTGCAGACAGCTAATCTTGCTTTTTACAATGTGCATCCAAACATATCGAACCACATTGATTACATCAGCATCGAGGTCTTGCAAGGCTACGCTCGGTCGTGCCTACTGGATAACATGCTGACTTCCTCGTCAGAACTGACTGTGGCGCTGGCGAATAAGTTTACAGACGAATTATCAAAATATGGCTATGAGTTTGTTAGCGCGTTTGTCGGCAATATTACCGCTTCGCCAGAAATTGAAACCACTCTTAGTAAGCGCGCGGCGTTGTCGTATAAGACCGAGGTAGCGAAGGCCGAGAAGTTGATCGAGCTACTACTGGCCGAAATCGACGTTACGATTAAAGAGTTAGCGGGGAAGGGCATGGCCCGGGAGTTAGAAGCTCTTACCGCAGGTAAAATTGAAGTAGCGAAAGCTGAAAAGTTGGTCGAGCTACTACTGACCGAGACCGATATTACAATCAAGCAATTAGCCGGTAAGGGCGCGGCTCTGGAGCTAGAAGCTCTTGCCACAGGATACGCACAGGCTTTGATAGAGTTTGGAAAGATCGAAGATGAGGGTCTGCGGGAGCATGCAATAGACACATTCAAACAGCGTTTTCTAAATGAGGCTCTGGGACGCACGAATATGGTCCTAGCTGACCTTTCACGTCTTTTGGGAAAAAAGGACAGGTGAGGGAGACATTGCCCAAAAGCCCAACGTATCGCAATCGTTGGGCTTTTCTTTTTCGACGCTTTCTGTTAGTGTATGCCCAACTACAACCGTGTTCGTTGACAATTAAAGCATTAGTTCATTTTTTTAAAGGAGGTGTGCGATGAGTGCGTCCGGGAAGAGAGACACGCAAGACGCTGGCATGACAATTCTGGGCCGTTGGTTCGGGTCGCTTAGAATTTTGATTGTTATCGCCGTAGTCAGTTCCGTCGTGTATTATTTCTATTTCACCCCGGCTGGCAGAGGCGAACGGAGAGTTCTGAAAGGTAATGGTAATTTGATTATTGAGTCCCAGCCGAGTGGCATGAATCTAATTGTGGATGAGAAACCGTCTGGTGTAACACCGCAAACCGTCGTAAATATTCAAGCGGGAGATCACGATATCATCATTAAGACGCCACCAGGAGACGGTAGCGGTGGATACCTACACAAGTATGATTATGGGGAGTGGAGAAAGAGGGTTCGAGTGAAAGACAAAGAATTGCTCAAGGTTGAGGCTGTCCTAGAGCACAAAAAGGCAACATTTGTTCTACGCAGTTCACCGAGCGGGGCACAGGTACGCCTTGACGGTAATAACCTTGTGCCGCTTACGCCAATTGTCTTTGACAGTATGGAGACTGGGACCCATGAGGTACATCTTGTTTTGACTGGGTACGTTGAAAAAGGGATATTCATTGTCGTTCGCGTTCCGGCCACTGAATTGCAAGTTGACTTCACGGAGCCGGGCGTTCAATTTGAGGGGCGGTGGATTGCTCCAAAGGAAAAAGAGAGGATACTCGAAGCACGAAGTGCCCAAACATTGTCCGCCAAATTGGCGACTTTGAACGCCAAGGTGAAGGCATCGTTCCCTGGTTCAGCAGACAATTGGAATAGCGTTGGCGATTATAATCGCCAACAGTTTCTGCAGAATCTTGCGGAGCTGGAGAAATTGGATGCCGGGGTGGCGAATTCCTACCGTCAGCGTATCGTGCAAATGCTCAAGGATAAAATCCAGAAGGAATTGGGAGAGCTAGATACCTATGGGGCTTCAACATATCGCGGATACCTGCAGGAATTGGATACTCAAGCGTCAACTTCATTGACAACGCAATTTAGTAACGCCCAGAACGAGAAGGATCGCAGAAGCAGAGCGGAAGAAGAACAGAGAAGAAGGGACAGAATAGACGAATTGGTTTCTGGTATCCGGCACCAAATGGAAGAGCTTAAGGTAGTCCCTTCTAAGCTCGCTGAGAGTTACCATTGGACAAAACTCGATGATGAAGAACAAAGAAGGGAAATTATAAACAGTAGGTTCTCTGTGCTCATTAGGATGACTGATTATTCCGTTTGGAAGGAACTATATGGGTTTAACCCGAATCTCACATGTAAATTGTTACATGAAGTCCTCAACTTAATGAGACGATATGATCAAGAAAATGATAACCCCGAAGAAAGAGTGAGAGAATGGTTGTACGAGTGGTGCGGGGAGAGATAGCTGTCCTCGCAAAAGGCCTAGGTTGTGTTTATCGCCAGGCCTTTTTATTTTTGGAGCGCCGTGTGCTGTACTACCCTGCTTTGTTAACCTTCCCCAAATTGGCTAAAAGTCGCACAAAATTTACAATTTCCTTTCTGGTGCATGGGGCAGGATTCGAACCTGCGTAGGCCGTAGGCCGTCAGATTTACAGTCTGATGTGATTGTCCACTCCACCACCCATGCCTAGTTCATGAACTAAATTCTAAAGTAACATGGTAGAAGATTTAACTCTCCATTGCAAACCAAGCGGTCAAGAGGCTTTATAAAACTCTCCCCCGGACTCTTTTATGAGCCCATTCATTTCCATTGATGTTAAAACTGGTGAAATCTCCCCGACTGGCATAGCAAGAAGACGGATTAGCTCGTCTCGCTCTATTGGTTCAGAGAGAGCCTCTATAACTTGTTTTTCTATGGGGGAAAGGTTTAAGAAAAGATTCTTCTCTTCTGTCTCAACCGGAATATTAAAAGCGCTTAAAATATCTTCCCCCGATGTGACCGGTACGGCCCCGGACTTGATGAGATTATTTGTCCCTATAGAGTTCTCGTTAAAAATAGAGCCGGGCACGGCGAAGACATCGCGGTTGAATTCAAGGGCGTAATTAGCCGTGATTAAAGCGCCGCTTTCTTTAGGCGCTTCTATTACCAAAACTCCTTGGGAAATTCCGGCAATAATCCTGTTTCTTTGAGGGAACGTGTGCACCGAGGCGGGGTAATCCCACGGGAACTCGGAGAGGAGAGCGCCACCCTTCTCCACAATTTTTTTCGCTAAACTATGGTTTGAGCGCGGGTGAAGAACGGAAGAGTCAAGTCCTGACCCGGGTATGGCGATTGTTTTTAGATGATTATCCAATGCCGCTTGATGAGCTATGGCGTCTATCCCCAACGCAAGCCCGCTTACTATGACAAGAGCCTCTCCCAAATAACGCGCCAATTCCTCAATGATTTTCTCACAGGCTTCTTTCCCGTAATGGGAAAATTTTCTCGTGCCCACAATGCCGAGAAATAAGGATTCTTCCTGCGGTATTTCTCCGATAATATATAATTCTTTCGGCAGTTTCGGAATTTCTTTGAGAAGCGCCGGATACGACTCCGGCTTTAGAACTTTTCTCTCCATATTTACATATATTGTAGAGTACGGGTATAATAGAGGCAATGTTAGACATTAAGTTCATACGTGAGAATCCGGATTTAATCAAAGAAGCGGCGAGGAAAAAGCGCCTGAATTTTGACGTCCAGGCACTGCTAGACCTTGACGAAAAGCGTTTGGGACTTCTGCGCGATGTTGAGACGATGCGGGCAAAACAAAATGAGGAAAGTGAGAAGATTTCGCGTATTATTGACATTAAGGAGAAGAGAGAGGCTATAGACAACGTGAAGGAGCTCAAAGAGGATTTAGCGGAAAAGGAACACAAATTAAAGAAAGTTCAAGCTGAATGGGGTGGGTTGATGCTTGAGGTGCCGAATGTCCCTGACCTTTCGGTGCCAGACGGGGAAACGGATAAAGAAAATAAGGAAGTTGAAAAGTGGGGAGACATTCCTAAATTTGGTTTTGAACCAAAGAATCACATTGAACTCATGGAAAGGTTGAATATGCTGGATTTGGAGAGAGGAAGCAAGGTGGGGGGATTTCGCGGATATTTCCTGAAGGGTGACGCTGTTATGCTTAATTTTGCCATCCTTTCTTTTGCTCTGGAGAAGATGATAAATCATGGATTTATTCCCTTTATGGCGCCGAGCCTCGCCAGAGACTTTAATTTCATAGGAACGGGCTGGCTGCCGCAGGGAGCCGAGGAGGTTTACAAAACGCAGGATGACCTTTATCTCGCGGGCACTTCCGAGGTGCCGATGATGGGTTATCATAGCGGTGAGGTGTTAAAGGAGGAGGAAT
>DATDZM010000088.1:0-4417 GCA_036516815.1 Minisyncoccota bacterium
CGGACGAGGTAATTATCAATGATATACGGTATTTTTGACGCCTCTAGGAACTCCAAAACCTCTTTGAAACTTTCCTTACATTTTCCGCAGAGATGGCTTATCATCTGCGGGGCCTCGCGCTTCAGCTCTATACACTTTTCATCTTTGCAATCCAGCAGGCGAAATGGGTTATCTTTAAATCTCCTCTTGCAGTCTTTACAAAGCTGATGAAATCGCCTCCTGTAATAGCTAACGAGTTCTCTGCGGTAAGCAGGGCGGCATTCTTTGTCTCCCAAGCTGTTCACCTTCACGACAATGGGGCTGACTTTAATCTCTTCAAGCATGTTATAAAACGCTTGGATAATTATAGCGTCGCCGATTGATTTCTCCTCGCCCAAAATTTCCAATCCGTATTGGCGAAACTCCCGAAATCGCCCAAACTGCGGGCTCTCGTGCCGGAAGAAAGGTCCTTTATAGAAAAGCATAACCGGCTGGGGGAGTGTATGCATACCATGCTCCAGATAGGCTCTCATTACTGGTGCAGTTCCTTCAGGGCGAAGAGCGAGAACATCCCCTCCGCGGGTGCGGAGGGTATACATTTCTTTCTCCACTATGTCGGTTGTCTCTCCCAAAGTTCTGGTAAATAATTCAATCTTTTCAAGCAATGGCGTTTCAATGGGCTGAAACCCGTAATATTGCGTCACTTCGTCGCATTTAGTGTAAACGTGTTCATAAAATGGATAATCTGCCGGGAGAATATCGTGCATGCCTTTCGGCGTCTGGAGGTCTTGATTTTTTTGCTTTTCTGCCATTTTAGTTCTGAAGTTTACCCGGCAAAATTGATAAGCCCTGTAGAGGCCAAAGACGGAGGAGGGCCCGGCCGATGAGGTATTTCTCTTCAACCGGTCCCCAAACTCTTGAATCGGAGCTCACTGGTTTGTTGTCTCCGACGACGAAGTACTCGCTTTGGCCGAGAGTCGTGCTCTCGTTTCCATACTCAATAGTTTCTCCCGGGGTGCCGACTATTCGCTTGATAAAGTATTTTGACGTGTCCCGCGGATACTTGAAAATTACAACCTCATTCTTTTCTGGCTTTCTGAAGTGGTAGGAAAGTTCATCAACGATCAAGTAGTCGCCGTCGTAGAAAGTTGGGTCCATGGAGTGGCCGCTGACGATAAATGGCTGTCCGACCCAAAGGCGGATGGGGACTACAATAGCCGCGGCAATAACCGCGAACCTCAAAAATTCCCAAACAGACCATTTTTCCTCCTTCATCGCTCGAAATTATACATGTAATTTTAGCCGTTTGCAAGTTCCATTATTTCTCTTTTCTGTTAGAATTATCCAATATGCATTACATCCTTGGTTTAGGCAATCCGGGGAGCGAATATGAAAAGACTCGGCATAATACGGGGAGGCTCGTACTCACTGATTTTATAAAGAAACACGGCGTTCTAATGGCGGCGGATAAAAAACTTAAGGCCATGAGTGGGAGGGGAGGATTGGGCAAAGAAAAATTTCAGATAATTTTCCCCGAAACTTTCATGAACAAGTCCGGCAGTAGCGTAAGAGCTGTTGTTAAATCCAAAAAAGCCGTCGAGAATTTAATAGTTTTTCATGACGACATTGACCTGCCTCTCGGTGGAATTAAAATTTCTTTTGGCAGGGGTTCCGGCGGGCACAAAGGGGTTGAATCTGTTATACGCGCCGTAAAAACTAAAGACTTTACCCGCGTTCGTATTGGTGTCTCCCCGCATACCTCAAGCGGCAAGTTGAAGAAGCCGGGGACTAAAGAAATAAATGATTTTATCGTCAGTAATTTTAAGCCGGTGGAACTTGAGGAGGTTAAAAAAGTGTCAAAGAGGGCGACCATTTTTCTTGAGACGACACTCGTCTCTGGAAGGGAAAAAGCGGTGAGCCCGCGTAAACCATAAACCCCAGTCTCTCTCTAGTATTGATTAATGTTAGCATTGACTAATAGCTAATTCAAACTTCATCATCCTCCCCAAAACCAACGATCGCGGAATTTGGGGAGAATAGGTATAATATATCTATGCCCATAATCCATTATAAAAGATAGTATGCCGAGACATAAAACAATTCAATTCAAAACAACCCTTGAACCGACAATGAAGAGTCAAGTGGAAGATATTATTTTAAATAACAAAAAAGCGAAGTCCATTCTCAATGCCACTCTCGCTATTATTGCTTGTGGGGGAATGTTGACCTTAGGCGCGATTGCTCCAAACGTTTTTTCCAGCCTAACAAAAGTGCTTTACAAAAAAAGTCAGGATAAGAAAAAACGGTATTATGAAATTTGGAAAAGATTTTACAGACTCAAAGAACAAAATTACATAAAACTTGCGGAAGAAAGAGAAGATATTCTTATTTACGAAATTACTGAAAAAGGCAGAACTCGTCTTAAAAATTTCATATTTGATGAGCTACAACTCACCATGCCAGAACGGTGGGACCAGAGGTGGAGAGTAATTATTTTTGACATCCCAGAGCCTTTTAAAAAAGCTCGATATGCGCTTTACATAAAATTAAGAGAACTAGAATTTTATCAATTACAGAAGAGTGTCTGGGTACATCCTCTCCCTTGCGAAAGCGAGATTTTGTTTCTCAAGGATTTTTTCAACATCCACCCCTTTGTCCATGTTTTGTTAGTTCAAGAAATGCCATCCGGAAAAGCGCTTTATCATTTCAAAAATTTACTGCGCGAAATCTCATGAAGTTAAAACATCCTCCCCAAAACCAACGATCGCGGAATTTGGGGAGGATGACACATTATATACTATATCTATATATCTATTCGGGTTAATTGACGGGTGGTGAGTGTTGTGGTGATAAACACTAGTCTGCTTTAGGTATCTCTGTATCTGTTGACATCACGAGAGTCGCGAGAGGCGGCGTGAGATTCCCGATTGTCTCATTTTCTTCAAGATAATTTAAGGTTAATTTATGCTCCTTCGGTTCAAAAAGGGTGATTTGAAATGTGTAGGATTTCCCAAGTTCTAATTTTTTGCGCATTACCTCTTCGGAGGAGAAGCCTGAAATATGCACTAACCCGGAAATTCCCTCTTCAATGCTGACCAAAGCTCCATGCTTATTAAATTTAATGACAACGCCGGTCACGATATCTCCTTTGTTGTATTTCTCCGCTACTCCCTCCCACGGGTCCGGCTTTAGGGTTTTGACGGAGAGGGAAATTTTACCGTCGGCTATGGTGATAATTTTTGCTTTGACGTGGTCCCCAATTTTGAAGAGCACTCCCGGGTTTTCAACTAGGGACCAGTCAAGCTCGGAAATGTGCACCAGCCCCTCGAGACCATCCTGAATTTTAAGGAAAATGCCGAAGTCCACGACACCAGTTACTTCGCCTTCTACCACATCGCCAATATTATACTTGGAGATCATTTCCTTAATCTCCTCGCTTTTTGTTCCTTTTTCTGAAAATATGAGCTTATTTTCCTTCTGGTTGACAGAAATTACGGTTACGGAAATCTTTTCGCCGAGGAGTTTCTTTAATTCCTCAAGAATTTTGTCCTTATCTCCGTCATCAATGCGAGGGTAATGGGCGGTTTTCAACTGGGAGGTCGGCAGGAATCCTTGTATGCTCTTCCATTCCATAATGAGGCCACCTTTGTTCACGTCAAGTACCGGCAGGGTGATGATGGAGGAGTTTTTCTGAAGTTCTTCAAGCTCGCGCCAAACAATTTCCTGCCTCGCTTCCTGAAGAGAGAGCTCAACATATCCCTCCTCGTTTTCCGTGTCAATAATTTTCGCCGTGATTTTATCCCCCGGCCTCAATACTTTGATGGTGTCTCGGATGTTTGTAAATTCCTTTCCCCTTATTATGCCGGTTCTATAAGGGGGAAGGTCCACAAAAAGGGCGTTTTTCTTCGCCCCCACTCCTATCACGATGCCCTCTATAAGCTCTTCAACTTTGGGGACAGGGATGGCAATGTCTTTAAAGAATATTTCTATTATCGGTTGTTTTTCCATTACTAACATAGCAAGTGCTAGTGTATCAAAGACGGGCCTTTTTGCAAGCCACACCGCTAAAGATGGGCAAGCCTTAATCGCTTCTCTTTTCTCTAAAACGTGCTAGAATAAGAGTATTATATGGTAATCACATATTACGGAGTTTCATGCTTTAAGGTCCAAGTCGGGGAGACTGTTTTTGTCTTTGACCCGCCTTCAAAAAAGTCAAATTATAAGTCTCCGCGCTTTCAAGCCAACGTGGTATGCGTGAGCCATAATCACCCTGACCATGATGGATATGAAGCGATTTCCGGGAAAGGTGACGGCAACACTCCCATGGTTATAAACGGCCCCGGGGAGTATGAGACGAACGGGGTTTACGCGAGCGGTATACTTTCATTTCATGATAACGAAGAAGGGGCGAAACACGGCTTAAATACTATTTATTCTT
>DATDZM010000089.1:0-6313 GCA_036516815.1 Minisyncoccota bacterium
TACCGATCTCCATGGGGGCCTGGCTTAAAGTCCTATCTAGCAAAGAAGTAGCAGCAATTTTGGCAACATTTGGTTTCGTCGTCCATAGCCAAAAAGGCAGTCATATAAAACTCCGTCGAGAAAGTGTTACTGGCAGGGAGACGCTTGTAGTGCCTGAACGGAAACAAATCGCCAAAGGAACCCTGAGAGAAATTTTCAAGCAAGCATCGGTATATATTCCCCGAGCCGAACTTCGTCCACATTTTTATAACAATCAAGACGCCTAACTGAGACACCTACGTTTGGAGTGTCCTATCATAAAACCCGGCCTCGGTTCAACAAATAAGCGCAACACTTCTATTCTACAGAAGTGTTGCGCTTCAGAATTGAATGTACCTAAAATAATTGCACAAGTTCAGAAACATATGAGACTCTTTAATTGGAGTCTCAAATGTGGTGGACGAGTACAGGCACTTAACAAATATGGCGTTTAGGTGTACGATAGTAACCATAGTTCTTTGATAAGAATTGCGATTGGTCATAGCGAAAAGTTGCTTAAAACTAGGCCATTCCTCGCTATGACCACACAGGCCATGGTTCCTCCTCGGATTAGGGGAAAATAAAAACGGGCAAATTAGCCCAAGGAGATACAATCATGAGCACAGAATTCGCATCCGCCGGCCTCACCGCCGACCAACTAAAGGCCATAGTCAAGAAGCTCGGTGGCCACGACATGGCGCTCCGTTTTCTCCGCGACGAACTCTCGGTTTCCGAACCGATTCGTTCGTGGCGCGAGGAAGACGGCGTCATCTATTTCTCGGTCACCAGCGACGGCACGACCGGCGAGGACTGGATCACCCGGCTCAAGAGCAAAGGCTTCCGTGTGGGTGACTACGACGCCAAGCCGGTGCTCCGTTCGCCGGACTTCAAGCCGACCAACGGCGTCGTGACCGAAGTCGCGGTTCTCAAGGGCATGCTCTTTATGAACAACGACCGGGTGACGTCGAATATTCGCGCCGAGGGCGCCTTGCGAAAGCTCGGCAAACCTGAACCCGAACTGGCCTGCCTCATCCGTCTGAAGTTCAGGGATGTGGAGATCGAAGCCATGGGGCTGACCTGGATCGTTGCCATGCACGAGCCGATCAACGATTCCGGCGGCGATCCGGTCTTGCTCTGCGCGGACCGTGACGGCGGTGGTTGCTGGCTCCGCGCGTACTGCGGCAAGCCTGGCAGCAGGTGGGATCGTGGCGACGGGTTTGCGTTCGCCGTGTCGCAAGTCAGTTCTCAACACTAAGACTCTCGGGACTTCAGTCCCCCCGAACCTAGCCTTTAGCCCTGTTCCGATCCGTCTGAATAGGGCTAATTTTTTTCATAAAATATAAAGTCGGCTATAATATTTACGGCAGTAGGTGAATATGCGGACGGTCAAGGCTTCCCGCTATCGAACCCAGTTGCACAAGTTCAGAAACATATGAGACTCTTTAATTGGAGTCTCAAATGTGGTGGACGAGTACAAAAATTTGACATTCTTATTGCGATTTGCTAGGATTAAGGCGTTGTGAGTGTTTCCTTGACCAAAAGCCGAAAGGCAGAAAGGATAAGGAGGTACAAAGAGTGTCGCACAAAAGCCCCCTAAAGGGGCATTTGTGTTTTTGCTCTAATTCCGTTTGTTATTTCCTTGTTTCTGTGCTTATAATGGAGGTGTCCCGCCCAGAGATGGCTGGCGACAGCACTCACATAAAGACACACTTTGGAGTATAACTTCGCCAGCCATCTCTGGGCGGAAAACGCGAATTATATATGAGATACGCATGGGTAAGTCTGGCGGTCTTGGCTATCTGGATTTCAGCCGTTCTTCTTATAACATCAACTCGGATTCCTGACCCAACGCCATTTTTCTTTTCTGTCATAGCCACGACCATTGTTTTATCCTACATCGGCTTCAGGTCTCTTTAATTGGAAGAATATAGGAAGCATAAATCATGAGCGCCCTCCGCGATACAATTTTATTTTTAAGGCGCTTCTTTCAAATCCTCTTATATATGGGGGGGTCAGTCTTCGCGTTTAAAGCAAAAGGCCCCGCGCGGCTCCGTATTTTTTTTGAAAAATCAAGCGGAGCTTTCATAAAACTTGGTCAAATTCTTGCCTTGCGCCAAGATTTTTTACCGATGGGATATACGGCGGAACTCCTTAGTCTCTTAAACCGGGTGCCCGAAGTTCCTTTGGCGGAGATAGAGAAAGTTTTTGCTGAAGATATGGGGTTGCCGATCTCCAAATTTTTTAATTCTTTTGACAGCGTTCCAATTGCTTCAGGCTCAATTGCCCAAGTGTATAGGGCGGTTTTAAAGAATAATTCAGAGGTCGTAGCGGTTAAAATTCAACGCCCGAATATCCATGACGTATTTGAATCTGACTTTATTCTCATTTCTTTCCTTGCCAATATTATTGATTTTTTTCGAATATCCAGAACGGTGAGCGCGTACGAGGTCGTCTCCGATTTCATCAGTTGGACAAGGAAGGAACTGGATTTCAGGCACGAAGCAAAAAATGCCGTCGCTATTTACGAACACAGCCGGGAATTCAAAGAGACGGTTATCCCGAAACAATATCCGGATCTTTCTACCAAACGGGTCCTGATTCAGGAGTACATTGAGGATGCCATTCCCATGGAGCATATCCTATCCTTTAAAATCTCCAAAGAAGAATTGAGAAGGAGAAAAATAGACCCTTACACGCTTTCCCTTTATCTTATTGAGGATGAAATGAGGCAATATTTTATTCAAGGATTTTTCCACGCCGATCCTCACCCGGCGAATCTCCTGGTAATGAACGATAACCGCCTGGTATTTTTAGATTTTGGGATAGTCGGGGAGGCGAGAGATACCGACCAGAGGCTGCTTTTCCTCAAGGCTCTCTACGGAGTCTCTCAAATGAATGTTAATGTATTTGGTATAAATTTTTTGGAATTTGGGAAGGTTATGCTTACCGATGAACTTCAGGCTTATTTTAATATTGACTTTAGGCGAAAACGGGCGGCGGAGGAAATGTTCCAAAAAATCAAAGAACTTATTCTCAAGGATTTTGAGAGAGAACTCCATCTTATTGTTGACCCGTGGTTTAAGGCGGTAAGCGACCCTAACGCTTCGCTTTACAAAAAGAGCTCGGCTATGATCTTTCTGCGGGTGATAAAAAAGGCGGAGAAGTTCGGGGTGCGCCTGCCTCGAGAGATGGTTCTTTTCTTCCGTACCCTCTCTATTCTTGACATGGTGTCGTTGCAAATGTCCCCGCGTTTTGATATGATTAAGGCCTTGCAGGCTTTTTTTGAAAAGTATCCCATCGGCTCCGTTCATGAATTAATGGTTCGGGAGGAAGAGGAGAAAAAAACCATGCCCAACGTAATACCGCTAACCGACGTAGATTGGGAATTCTTTAAGGAAATATCCCTAATCCAGAAAGAGAGAATACTTGCCGCCAAAGAGAGAGTAATCGATATGGTCATTGGGTACGCCGATAAGTATGAAGAGCTCGGGTCGTTACTAAGAAAGATGAGATAATTTTATGAAATATCCTTGGGTAGCATTGTCGCTTATTATCGTCTGGTTTTCCACCACTTATATTATTTTGAAACGCGGAGACATAAGCGTTTATAAATTTCTCCTCGCCGCTCTTATCGGCACTATTGTCATTGCCGTGATTGGTTTCCGCCCGTCAAAAGTAAGTAGCTAATTTTACCAAATGTTCTCCACTATCCTGCGCGCGATGGGGGGAGGTTCACTCAAAAAATACAAACCCATCGTAGGCGAAATAAACAATTTTGAGACTGCTCTAGCGAGCCTTAAGGCGGAAGATTTCCCTAAAAAAACGAATGAACTGAAAGGCCGCCTTCAAAAAGGGGATGAGCTCGACCTTCTCTTGCCAGAGGCTTTTGCCCTTGTCCGTGAGGCGGCTAAGAGAACACTCGGGCTGCGTCATTATGACGTCCAGCTTTTAGGGGGCATTATTCTCCATGAAGGCAAAATTGCCGAGATGAAAACAGGAGAAGGGAAGACTCTCGTCGCCACTCTCCCCGTATATCTAAACGCCTTAAGTGGCAAAGGGGTCCACGTCGTCACGGTAAACGATTACCTATCAAGGAGGGACACTGTCTGGATGGGGCAGATTTATAATTCTTTAGGCTTGAGCGTGGGGTGTATTAACCACGACTCTTCATACTTATACGACCCGGGACACATGAGTCTGGATAAAGAACGCGACGAGCTCGGTTCGTTTAAAGTTGTCCATGAATTTTTGCGCCCGGTTACAAGGCGCGAAGCATATCATGCCGATATTACATACGGCACGAATAATGAATTTGGCTTTGATTATCTTCGCGACAACCTTGCTTACAGCGAACCGCAAGTTGTCCAGCGAGATTATTCCTACGCTATTGTTGACGAGATTGATTCAATTTTAATTGACGAGGCGCGTACCCCGCTTATTATCTCCGCTCCCCACGCCGAGCCGAACGATTTTTATATTAACTTTGCCAAGATTGCCGAACATCTCAAAGTCGGTAAAGATTACACTGTAGATGAGAAACTCAAGGCCATTTCTTTAACTGAAGATGGCATTCAGACGGTTGAAGAAATACTGGGTGTGGAGAATATTTATACAGAGAAAGGGATCAAATACGTTCATCACCTTGAAACTGCCATTCGCGCCAAGGCCTTATTCCATAAAGACAAGGAGTATGTGACAAAAAACGGAGAGGTTATTATCGTGGATGAATTTACGGGGAGACTGATGCCCGGCAGGCGGTGGTCCGAGGGTCTGCATCAGGCGATTGAAGCTAAAGAGGGAGTTCGCATTCAGGAAGAGTCAAGGACATTCGCCAGCATCACCTTCCAAAATTATTTCAGGATGTACACGAAGCTTGCCGGTATGACCGGCACCGCTCTTACCTCGGCGGAGGAATTTCACAAAGTATATAAACTTGAGACGATTCCCATCCCAACGGCGAAGCCCCTAGTCCGCAAAGACCTTCAAGATTTCATTTTCCAAACCAAGGAGGGGAAGTTCAAGGCGGTGGCGAGAAAGGTCAAAGAACTCCACGAGAAAGGCCAGCCTGTTCTTGTCGGCACAGTTTCTATTGAGAGGAACGAATATCTCTCTTCTCTCTTGAAGCGGGAAGGAATTTCGCACACCGTCTTAAACGCTAAAAACCACGAACAGGAAGGAGAAATTATCGCCCAAGCGGGGAGGAAGGGGAATGTGACCATTGCCACGAACATGGCGGGCAGGGGAGTTGACATCGTTTTGGGAGGCAATCCCCCAAAACCCGAGGAGAGGGAGGAGGTATTAAAAACGGGAGGGCTTTTTGTGCTGGGCACCGAACGCCATGAAGCGCGACGCATTGATAACCAGCTCCGCGGCAGGTCCGGGAGACAAGGTGACCCTGGGGCCACTCAATTTTTCGTTTCTCTTGAAGATGACCTTATGCGTATCTTCGGCTCTGACAGGATAAAGAACATGATGGGCAGGTTTGGCATTCCCGAAGACGAACCGATAGAGAATAAAATGATAAGTTCGGCGATAGAGTCAGCCCAGGGTAAAATAGAAGGGTTTAATTTTGACTCCCGCAAGCATCTCCTTGAATATGACGATGTCATCAACCAGCAAAGGAAGAAAATTTATACGAGGAGGCGCGGTATTCTCTTCGGGGATAATGAATACATAAAAGAGGAACTTTATAATGTTTTTAAGTCAAGCGGAGTTGGGGTAGAAGAGCTTGATAAAAGACGCGGGGAACTGGGGGAAGAGAAATTTTCTGTGAAGGAGAGAGCACTAATGCTTCAGGTTATTGACGGCTTGTGGGTAGACCACTTGGAGATGATGGATTACATGCGCTCATCTGTGCGTCTTAGGGCCTATGGCCAGAGAGACCCGCTTGTGGAGTATAAAAACGAGGGGATTCGGCTTTTCCGCGAGCTTGAGGAGTCAATCAGAAGCACTATTATTAAATTTGCTCCGCTTATAGGTGTGGAGAATGCTGGAGGAAAAATTGAAAGACAAGCGGAGAGAATAGTTCTAGACGCGCAAGGCCCGTCGTCTCCCGGTAAAAAAGAACCGGGCCGCAACGACCCCTGCCCCTGCGGAGCAGTTAACCCAGCCACGGGAGAAGTTTATAAGTACAAGAAATGTGGGCTTGTGAACGCCTCACACCATAATCAAAAGTAAGCGGAGTCCCGCTGTAGTCCCGAGATTATTGAGGGACTCTGGTACTGGGACAAACGTTGCCATAGGGCTTAAATTATGATATCTTCTTCCATATGTTAAGTGAATTCGTGGATAAAAA
>DATDZM010000090.1:0-3088 GCA_036516815.1 Minisyncoccota bacterium
CCCTTCTATAAAGAGGGGCCCGAAGTTTTGGCAGAGACTATTGAAGCCCTTCTTAATTCTCGCTTTGACCACAGGAAAATGATCGTCACTTTGGGATGTGAGGAAAGAGCGGGGAAGGAGGCGGAGAGAAACGCCAAAATGGTGGAAGAAAAATACGCCCACAGATTCGGATTTTTTCTGGTTACAAAGCACCCGAAAGATTTACCGGGGGAGATGGCGGGAAAGGGGTCAAATATCGCTTACGCCGCCAAAGAGACCAGAAAAAAAATTCTGGACCCGAACAACATACCGTATGAAAATATCATTGTCTCCGCTTTTGACATTGATACTCACGTCTATCCGCAGTATTTTTTGTGTCTCACTTGGCATTTCTTGACTGCGGAGGATCCCTACCACTCCTCCTTCCAGCCCGTGCCGGTCTATAACAATAATATCTGGGAGGCTCCTGCCCTCGCGCGCGTGGTGGCGGTCTCCGGCACTTTTTGGCAAATGATTCAACAGGAGCGGCCGGAGAGGCTTGCCACCTTCTCCTCGCACTCCATGAGTTTTAAGGCCGTGCATGATGCCGGTTATTGGCAAAAGAATATCGTCTCGGAAGACTCAAGAATTTTTTGGAATATGCTCCTCCACTTTAACGGCAATTACAGGGTTATCCCGATTTCATACCCAATTTCTCTGGACGCTAATTTTGCCGGGAGTTTTTGGAGGACTGCCTTGAATAATTACAAACAGCAGAGGCGATGGACGTGGGGAGTGGAAAATGTCCCATACCTTCTTTTTGGTTTCGTAAAAAATCACTTTATTCCGAGGAGGAAGCGCCTGCGTCTCGCCCTGCTCCAACTCGAGGGATTTTGGTCCTTGGCGACTAATCCCCTCATTATCTTTTTTTTAGGCTGGCTACCATTGGCTCTCGGGGGGACGAAATTTAACAAAACGCTCGTGTCTTACAACCTCCCTAATATCACCCGCGACCTTATGATTATCGCCATGTCCGGGCTTGTTGTCTCCGCGGCAATCTCGTTAAGTTTTCTCCCCCCGAGGCCGAAGGGGAAGGGGAGGCACAATTATATTTTTATGGTCCTCCAATGGCTTTTCATTCCCCTCACTATTCCGCTTCTCGGCGCCATCCCCGGCCTTGATTCCCAAACCCGTCTCATGCTCGGCAAGTATATGGGCTTCTGGGTCACCCCAAAGTTTAGGAAGTAGAAAGTGTTCTTGGCTGGTTGACGAGGTGAAAGAAAGGATATAATCTTAGAATATGAATAAAAACCAACACCAAAAAGGCAGTCGCTTGCCACTTATTATTGAGAAGGATGAGGCAGGTTTTTATGTCGTTGAATGCCCAGTCTTTGAAGGTTGTTATTCACAAGGGAAGACTCTCGATGAAGCTATCGCGAACATCCGAGAGGTGATCAGCCTTGTTTTAGAAGAAAAGGAAAATCAGGAAACTCTTTCTGTGTATCAACCTCAAGAGTTGAGTCTTCATACTATTACAATTTATAACAACATTCTCAAGAATGTGAGAATGTTGTTTCTGTGGTGCCAGCTATTGAACCATTACGAAAAATTTGACAAACCACTACTAACATGATAACATGCAGGTGGAGTTATTTTACATACAAGGCAGGCCGTTAAAAGCCTGTAACTATTCACTAATTACACAAAGGAGAACTGACCATGAAGAAGGAAATGGTCGGAGACGCGCCGGGGAGTACCCTTGGCATGTTGGCAGACCTGATGCACAAACTCCAGCACGGAGTTCGCACGCCGGAGGAGCTCGGTATGTTTTTGAAGGGACAAAATCCCTTCATCATGGGCGATGACATTCTCGCCGACTGGTCAATGTTTTATCTTGACACATTCGGCATTACCAAAGACTTCTCTGGACTCATTATCCCAAAGAAGAAGAAGGGATTTGACCGCCTCATCATAGTTGCCGAGGGTATGACTCCCAATGTCTTGTTTGACAAGACAAAGGAGTTCACCCCAGCATGGAAGTATCGAGACAATCTGGACGAGATTGTCTCGGGCCGCAAAGCCGACCACGACTATGCAGTCTGGGTGCGGGAGAGAGTGGAAGCGGACGAAGAACTAAAAAATCTCTCCGCTAACGACCTCAAGGAGAAGAATATCCTCGGCATCACTCTTGAAGAACGCCTTCTATATGGGCTTAAGTTCTTCAAAGAAACAAGGGGTCATCTTGATATTAAAAACTGGACTCTTTGTTCAGGTTCCCGTAATCCAGGCGGCGGCGTGCCGTTTGTGGACCTGTTTAGCGACGAGGTCTACGTGTATTGGTACGGCTCAGACGACGCCGATGACCGTCTGCGTTCCCGTGCCGTGGTTTCCTAACCCTTTTACCCTTTCCCTCCTCCGACGGGCTACGTCGGAGGAGGTCTTTTTTGTATAATACACAACAAGGCTAATACAATTGGCTCCAATAAAAAGGGGTAACAATTTGCCAGTTTTTAAGGAAACTGCTTATCTTGTTCTGGTGAGTGTTTGTTGTTACAAATAATTACTCAAAACACAGCCGATTAAGATCGGAAACGCAAGTAATCTTAAACAAGATTACTGGTGACTAAAATGGAATAAGATAATATAAAGCTACCGTAATCCAGACGGCAACGTGCCGAATGTGAACCTGAATAGCGACAAGGTCAACGTGAATTGGTACAACTCAGACAACGCCAATGACAATCTGCGTTCCCGTGCCGAAGTTTCCCAAAAAGAGGAGGGTCAACCTCCTTTTTTTGATACATATTTAATCCAGCCGTTTATCATCATGGATATTTCTTGTAGTTGACCTTCTACCCCTATATATTTCTTACTGGGAATAATATTAAGATTATAAACAATCCTGATTAGTCGCTTTAAAATTTCGGTTTTTATCCGCACCTTTTTCAATACACCTTCCTTGTTGTTTCTTTCTTCAAAAGAAGCGGTTAGAACGCCTTCTAGTATATCAAGAACAGTAACCTCAATTTTCATGAAAATACCAAAACGATCCCGTTTCGGTACTATATTGCCTAAACGATATAAATCTTTATATAATTCACTTACTTTATGAACGAGAGGAATCGTGGCA
>DATDZM010000091.1:0-8339 GCA_036516815.1 Minisyncoccota bacterium
CGCACGTGCCAACACTCATGATGGACATGTCAATATATTTTTTACCGTCAAGGTCGGTAATCTCCACTCCCTTGGCCTTTTTATAATACGAAGGCCAATAACCCGGTAGGAACATTTCCGACCTCTTTGAAAGAAGTTGACTCCCGCCGGGGATAATCTTTTTCGCCTTGTTCCAGAGTAATGTACCTTTTGATAAACTTACTTTCATAATGCATCTAAGATTGTTTTGACTACATATCCTCCTCCTGACAAGTCCTGTAGAGGCCTCCTTCTCTTTTTTACGCATAAAAAGAAATGTCGTAGTTCGTCAAGAAACATTTTGTTAATATCATCATCTCCTCTGTAGATCTTTTTTTGCCTCTCCCCGTCATCATAGAGCAAGATGTCATTCTTCAGGTCTAGTGTCAGCAGACCGTTTGTAGTGGTAACCTCAAGACGATGAGTCGCTCTCCTGCTTACATAATCAAGAGCAATATTGCCGGTTATGCCATTTTGGTGTTTGGTCAAAAAATAACCTATGTCCTCACTTTTAATGCCGAGGGACTTGGTATTATCCTTAAGGGCGCTGGTAATGCGCATTATGCCGAAAAGGGCCGTGAGATAATCCACCACGTGGCTCCCTGAATCAAGAAACACACCGCCCCCCGTTTTGTAGGCAGCATAAATTTTTTTGTAGTTTTTGTTTTTCCTGGCAGTGGGCAGATAGTAGCCCAATGCGAGACGATAATATAATGGCTTACCAAAAGCTTTTCCTCTTATAACTTCAGCGAGCCTGCGAAATCCCTTATGGAAGCGATAATTGCAAGCGATCATGACAACTTTTTTTCTCTTCTTCGCGAGAGTAACGAGATCATCGAGAGAAGAAATATTATGGGCTAAAGGTTTTTCAACAAAGACGTCAGCGTCGTTCATAAGCGCTATCCTAATTAAAGAGACGTGAGAATTTGTGGGAGTGCAAATAAATACAACATTAGGTCGTTCCTTGCGGAGTGCCTCCGGGACGTCTTCATATGCCGGAACTTTGACCAACTTCAAAACATCTTGTAGGGATTTTTTATTTGTGTCGGCCACCGCAATATTCTTGTACCCGAGTTTAATTAAATTTTTTATATGGCGCAATCCGATTGAACCGACGCCTATTATAAGAATTTTCATTTTATGTTATAGAAGGGATAATCTCTTTTACCTTCTTTGTAACTGTCTTTTGGTCTTTGAGGCTTAAGTTGGGGAAAATCGGCAGAGATATGCAAGTATTGTAAAAATCTTCCGCCTTTGGGCAAAGACCTCTCTTGTACCCCATTTTTTCATAATACGGATGGAAGTATACAGGTATGTGATGAACCTGTACTCCGATACCGGCCTTCCGCAATGATTCAAAAACTTTTCTTCTCTTATCTCTAACACTGCCTGTAAGGCGAATAACGTAAAGATGCCATGCCGAGAGAATATTTTTAGAATCATCCCTCGGCAAAATGATATAACGAGAAAGTGGTTTTAGTTCTTTGCCATATCGCTCGGCAATCTCTCTTCTCGCGCTTATAAACTTATTGACTTTCTTTAACTGGCTTATTCCTAAGACAGCTTGAATGTCGGTGAGCCTGTAGTTATACCCCAAAACCTGCATTTCCATATACCATGGGCCCTCATCCTTTTCTTTCATCTTGTTTACGTCTTTCGTAATTCCATGGCTCCTAAAAAGAATTAATTTTTCATGATAATCTTTATTGTTTGTAAGAACTGCTCCTCCCTCCCCCGTGGTAATAGATTTTACCGGATGAAAGCTGAATACCGTCATATCGCTTATTGAACCGGCCCTCTTCCCTCCATATTCCGCCCCAAGAGCCTGACAGGCGTCTTCTATGAGAACAAGCCCGTGTTTTAGGGCTAATTTTTTAAATTCCTTAAGTTTAGCCGGACGGCCGGTATAGTCCACGACAGATATAAGTTTTGTATTTTTGGTGATCTTCCTCTCAACATCAATCGGATCTAAATTACCGTCTTCGTCTATGTCGGCAAAAACAGGTTTAGCCCCTAAATATAGTCCAGCGTTCGCTGTCGCCGCGAAGGTAAGAGGAGAAGTGATAAATTCATCTCTGTTTTTTAATCCGGCGACAAAGTACGCCCCGTGGAGAGCGGATGTGCCGTTAGAGAAAGCGACTGCATACCCTACTCCGCAGTGTTTGGCGAGGGCTTTTTCAAATTCCCCTATTTTAGGTCCTTGGGTCAAAAAATCAGACTTGAGAACCCCAGTCACCGCCCCTATGTCACGAGCATCAATAGTCTGATGTCCGTAGGGTATCATAACGTGAGCATGCTCTTCAGCTCCTCGGGTTTAAGGTGTCTTACTTTGTCGCTCGTGTAGCTAAAATCTGTAGGAACGTAAGAAAAATTCTTCAGGTGTTCTGTCTTCCACCAGTCATGTTCCGGTTCAATCAGATAATGGTTTTTGATGTCCCTAGTCCTCCTGACCTCATCGCTTGTGAGTAATGTCTCATGAATTTTCTCCCCTGGTCTAATGCCGATGATTTTTACTTTACAATTCGGGGCAACAGTTTTCAAGAGGTCTTTCAACATCATTGCCTTAAGTTTTGGTATAAATATCTCCCCCCCTTTCATCAGGGAAAGCGCGTCAAGAACAAGTTCAACCGCCCCTTCGCCCGTAATCCAAAACCTTGTCATCCTCTTGTCGGTAAGTGTTACAAGTCCGCTGTCCTTTTGGCGCTCCAGAATCTCTACTATACTGCCTCGGCTGCCAATGACATTGCCGTAACGAACCACACTGAAACCGGCTATTTTTTCATTCTTCCTGTAGGCATTGGCGGCTACTAGGAGACGCTCCGCGCACAATTTCGTGGCGCCGTAAAGGTTTACTGGGTTTACCGCTTTATCAGTTGAAACCAAGAGAACTTTCTTGACGTTATTGTTCAAGGCAGCATCAATGACATTCTGGGTTCCCAAGATATTGGTTTTTATCGCTTCAAGAGGGTTATATTCAAGGGCTGGCACCTGTTTTAAGGCGGCCGCGTGAATGACAATGTCAACGCCCTTAAAAGCCCTCTCCAGCCTCGCAAGATCTCTCACATCTCCCAAAAAAAATCTTAATTTGCCCTTAGGGTCAGAAAGAGATTGCCCCATCTCATGCTGTTTAAACTCGTCGCGGCTGAAGATGATAATCTTCCTCGGTGTCCCTATGTCCAATAATTTCTGGATTAATTTTTGCCCCAAAAAACCGGTTCCTCCGGTTATGAGAATAACTTTATCTTTTAATACAGCGGTATGAGTGAGATTTTTTGCCATTTTCTCCGCAAAAGTATAGAACAATGGTAACGTAACTATAGTAACACAGACATCAAAGAAATTCAAGATTGCGCAGTCCGAATTTTTTAATGTCGCTCTCCATCATTATTTTTACCAATTCCTTAAAAGTAACTTTTGGTTCCCAGCCAAATTCGCTCTTAGCCTTTGAGTAATCGCCCCTTAGGTAATTTACCTCTGATGGCCTGAAGTATAGAGAATCAACCTCTATGATTGGCTTCCTTGTTTTAGGGTCAATGCCTTTCTCCTCAAGACCTTCGCCCTCCCAAACAAGGCCAATATTTAAGAGACGACACGCTTCTTCTATAAACTCTCGTACGGTATGACTTTCGTTCGTGGCAAGGACATAATCCCCCGGAATATCTTTTTGAAGCATTGTCCACATTCCTTCTACGTAATCTTTGGCGTATCCCCAATCTCTCGCGGCATTTAAATTGCCTAAAAACAGTTTGTCTTTTTCCCCCGCGAGAATTTGCGCTAATCCTATAGTGATTTTTCTGGAAACGAAATTTTCCCCTCGCCGGGGGGATTCATGGTTAAAAAGAATCCCGTTTGAAGCGTGAAGACCGTAACTTTCCCTGTAGTTTACCGCCGCCCAATAGGCGTACACTTTAGCGATAGCGTAAGGGCTTCTAGGGTAAAAGGGAGTGGTTTCCTTCTGGGGGGTTTCCCTCGCTTCGCCGAACATTTCAGAGCTTGAGGCTTGGTAAAATTTCGCCCCGGGCGCGACGCGTCGCGTCGCTTCAAGCATTCTCACGGCAGAGAGTCCTGTGACATTGCCAGTAAATTCGGGCATTTGGAAGCTAGTGCCCACATGGCTTTGTGCTCCGAGATGATATATTTCGTCGGGGCGGACATTGTTCATAACGTGTTCAATGGAACTAGAGTCCGTAAGGTCTCCATAATGGAGGACAATTTTATGCCCCGGCGCGTGAATATCTCCGCAGAGATGGTCAATTCGCTCGCGGTTGAAGGTACTCACCCTCCTCACCATTCCGTGGACTTCGTACCCTTTTTGAAGGAGAAACTCGGCAAGATACGAGCCGTCTTGGCCAGTAATACCTGTAATAAGGGCGCGTTTTGTTGGAAACATAAGGATTTGATTAATATAGATTATTTTTTCAAAAACACATAGCTCATCAATTTTCCAAAATATTTAGGAGCTTCTTTGAAAAAGTTTAGTTTTGATTGGCCAAACTTCCTGTTGTAAAAAGTAACCGGAATTTCAGTAATTTTTCCCCCCCCTCTTTGTGCCTTAAAAATTGTTTCAAAGAGGAAAAAATTTCTGTCTTCATTGGTTTTTATGGAAAGCCAAGTGGCTCTTCTTATAACCCTGAAGTTTGTGTTAAAGTTCCTTATCCTGCCCATTCCGCTCATCTGCCTAATAAGCCAGTTGCCGAGTTCACTCACGTTGTTTTTCACCGCTGCGCCAAAAGATTTCTTTTGATTTTCCTGACTATCAGAACGATATTCCACCTTGTATCCTAAAACAATGTCGTATCCTTCTTGTATCTTTCCAAAAAGAGAACGCATATCTTTAACGTCAAAGGAGAGGTCTGCGTCTGATGAAAGTATAAATTTTCCCTTAGACGCGTTGTATCCGTCGCGGAGAGCGGAGCCGATGCCAAGGAGCCCCGCCCGTTCTATAAGACGGATGTTTCCATATTGCCTGTTAAAATTAGAGATGAGTTCTTTTGTCCCGTCTTTTGAATTATCGTCAACAATAATAATTTCAAAAGCAATATCTTTAAACCCTTCCTCAATCTGGGGAATAAAAACCGCGATATTCTCCTTCTCCTTATATGTCGGAAGAACGATTGAAAGGTCTAACAGCACCTTTTGCATATCCGCAATTTTACCACGCTCCCATAAATGCTTCAATATGTTATCTTTTGAGAAGCAACAAAAAAAATAAAAAAGAAAGGCCCCGCGTCTATACTGCAGACGCGGGGGGATTATGACTCTCGGTTGAGAGTCACCGAGAGAAAAAACTTTTTATCCATCTTTCGTGCACTCCCACGATAACCGGTGGGAGATTGTTGATAGAAAAGAACCTGAGCGTTTCTGTTTCTATCACTTCTCCCCGCAGCCAACACTCCACGTAAATTGAAAGGGGGTGACCGTCAGGATGTTCTCCAGTCTTCCACTTATAGATGTCGAGGACTTTTATAAATTCAACATCGACACCTATTTCACGGGTCGAGACCAAAGAACAGTTAGCTTGCATATCCGGGGCAGGCCAGTAGTCTCTTCCTCCCGGGATATGCCACATTCCTTGAAATTCTTTTATCCCGCCATCGTAAACGGCAAGAAGAATTTCCTTACCTCTAATTATAACGAGTTCCGGCGCCCACCTCGAGACTACGCCTTCCAGAACATGATACGACTGGCTTGGAAAATGATACTCATTTTCGGCAACTTTTGTAAGAAGCCGAGCGAGTTCCTGGTCTTCCTCTTCTGTAAAATTAGACATTCGTAACTCCTAAGTAAAAAGTGGGGGATTCAGGAATGTATGGAAGTCTCACTTCCATATCACTACCATATCGGTAGAATTTCAATTCTGTTGTCATTATACTACTATCAAGTTTTCATGTCAACTTCTCTCTAGATACAAGATAAAAGCGATCGCATTTATCTGGCACCACTTTATAACTACAAAACTGCAAAGGACTCACCTTCGTATGTTTTTTTATACCACTCAATTGTTTTTCGGAGGCCAGCTTCAAGAGAAGTTTTTGCCAGAAAGCCGAATTCTTTTTTTGCCCGAGTGGTATCAAGAACCCTTCGCGGTTCTCCTTCTGGCTTATCGGTAAGCCAAACAATCTTTCCATTAAACTGCATCAGGCGACATAGCGTCTCCGCCAATTCTTTCATAGAAACTTCCTTTCCTGAAGCGAGATTTACCGGTTCCGGTTTATCGTATTTAAACAGAGCGGAAACAATGCCGGAGGCGGCGTCGTGAACGTAGAGAAAATCCCTCGTCACCTTCCCCGTTCCCCACACTTCAAGTGTTGGTTTTTTTGCTTCCTTCGCTTCAAGAATCCTTTTTATAAGACTTGGAATAACGTAACCTGTTTTTCCCGTATCCCCCGGGCCATACATATTAGTAGGCACAAGATAAATGACATTTATCCCATACTGCTTGCGGTACGCTTGTCCAGAAACAAGAAGAAGGAGCTTAGCAAAGTTGTAAGGAGTATGCAGTGAGTCTAAATCAATGTTCCTGCCAAAACATTCCTCGTGATACGGCAGAGGGTCATTTTTATAATATATCGCCGCGCTTCCCAACCCGACAAATTTCTCCGCACCTTCTTTCCTTGCAGCTTCAAGTATATTTAAATTTATTAGAGCGTTATCATAGAGGGCAACTCCCGGGTTATCACGATGAAATTCGATCCCTCCGGTGATCGCCGCGAGATGGATAATAATATTCTTCCCCTTTACCGCTTTTCCGGCATCGCTGGCTTCCCTCAAATCAAACTCCTTGGAACGAGGAGTAAAAATTGATCTACTCTTCGCCCCCCTCCGTAAAAGTTCACGGACGACGGACTGCCCCACAAATCCGTTCCCTCCAGTAACGAGAATTTTTTTATTTTTGAGAAACATGACCAATGATTTTAAAATTAGGGAGAGGAATTATAAACTTGCCACCAGATTTTAAAAATTCTTTTTCACGCTCCTTAAACTCTTTCAAGAAATGCCAAGGGAGTATGAGAAAGTAATGAGGAGGGTTCTTTCGCGCCTCTTCTTCGGAAATTATCGGTATCTCGGTGCCGATTGTCTTCCTTCCCCATTTGTCGGGATTCCTCTCAACCGCCTTTGGAATAAGCCTGTAATCAAGGTTATAGAACTGGAGAAGAGTGTTGCCTTTGGTTGAGGCTCCGTAGACATAGACTTTTTTACCGCTCTCGGTTTCCTTCTTTATAAATTCAGTGAGCCTTTCTTTTAATGAGGAAACTCTTTTTACAAAACCGTCATAAATTTTTTTCTCGTCCAGTCCCAGCTCATCTTCAAACTTACGAAGCTCCTCTACTCTCTCCCTCGCTCCTTTGGAAATCTTCATAAGCTTCCCCTTCCCTTTATGCTGAATATAAGTGCGGAAACTCCCTCCATTTATGTCATTCAAGATAACGTCAAAAACTTCTAAGTTGTGACGGGCAAGAAGGTGCTCCAAAGAAAGCAATGAATAATACTGGAGATGTTCATGGCAGATGTTATCAAATGCGTTTTTGGAAAGCATGGACGGGAGGTACGCCATTTGGATGATAAATACCCCGTTATCATCCAAACATCGGACGATGTGGGAGACAAATTTATTCGGCTCCTCAAGGTCATAGAACATAGCGATAGCGGTAATCGCTTTCGCCTTCGCGCCCTTCAAGTTCCTTTGCCAATCAAGGAGGTTAAAAAATTCGTTGATAATTTTAGTTGTCCCTTCTCTAGCGTATCGCATGAGATTCCTTGCTGGTTCAAAACCTATCCGGTGGATGTTTTTTGATAAGTAAGCTCTTAAAAGAGTGCCGTCGTTCGCGCCGATATCAAGCACGTAATCGCCGTCATTAAAATTAAGAAGGGACTCAATCGTTTTTACGATTCCATGGAGTTCCGTCCTCATTGTCATATTTACTCCCGAACGGTACCAGTATCTTCTGTACATAAGCTCGTGAGAAACTGTGTGTTTCAGTTGAAGGAGTCCGCACCCCCCTCCCTTTTTATTACACAGCACCAGTTCAAGAGGCAGTTTTCTGTGTCTTCGGGACAAGTCCCCTTCTAAAAAGTCAGAGACATGAAGCTCTCCAAGGGAAAGGATGGGGGTAAGCGACTTAAATCCGCAAACATAACATTGTTTGTTTACCTTGATTATGGGTTTTTTCATTACTTTACGAATGCCTAAAATAGTACCACGAGAAAACCCCAGACTCAAGGGTTTTGCCGATGTTGTTATTTAATAATATTAAATGTATAGTGAATAATATCTAAAAACCTATGAAAGGTTGTTTTTACCTTCAAAGAAAGTTCGCCCC
>DATDZM010000092.1:0-2340 GCA_036516815.1 Minisyncoccota bacterium
ATTACTTCCCCCTACTTTTAAGGCTCTCTCACCACTCTTGACGATAGAGAATAATTGATTATAATATTATTATAGCCAGTTACAATAATATGATACAAAAAGTATTGAGAGTAGGGAGTTCAGCAGCGGTTACCGTCCCCAAAAAGTCTCTTGAAGAGTTGGGGCTAAAGATTGGCGATAGAGTCTCTCTTGAAATAGATAAGAAAAAAGGAGGAGTTTTTATATCGCCGATCGGGGGAAGAGTAAGTAAAGAACTTTTAGATTGGACGAACAAATTCATAGATTGTTATCGACCCGCTCTTGAAGCTCTCGCTAAGAAATAACCACAATGAAATATCTAACGGGGGAAGAAATTCTAGTTCTTCACGCTCGCGTTATTGATGAGACAGGCGGATTACATGGGATTCGTGATATCCATCTCTTTCTCTCTATTGTTGAAAAACCAAAGGCAAACTTTGGAGGCAGGGAACTCTACAAAAATGTTTTTGATAAAGCGGCGGTTTATCTCGAGACACTCGCGCATTTTCATGTTTTTATTGATGGCAATAAAAGAACAGCGTTTGTCTCCGCTTCAAGATTTCTTTTTCTCAATAAAGTAGAGTTAAAAGTTACGAACAAAGAGGTGGAAAATTTTGTTGTTCAAGTCGCGGTACAAAAATTAAATATAGACCTTATCTCCGCGTGGCTCGAGAAACATTCTAAGAAGATGTGAGAGAAATGTTCCATGTTCAAGATTGTCTCTAAACACAAGCCGGCGGGGGATCAGCCGAAGGCGATTGAAGAATTAATGATGGGGTTGAAGTCGGGTTATAGGAACCAAACTCTTTTGGGTGTTACAGGGTCTGGTAAAACGTTCACTATCGCGAACGTCATAGAAGCGACCCAAAAACCGACCCTCGTTATAGCTCACAACAAAACTTTAGCCGCCCAGCTTTGCAACGAGTTCCGCGAGCTTTTTCCTCATAATTCCGTAAATTATTTTGTTTCTTACTACGACTATTATCAACCTGAAGCGTATATCCCCGTTACCGACACTTACATAGGTAAGGAGGCGATGATTAATGAGGAGATAGACAAACTCCGGCACGCCACCACCTCTGCTCTCCTTACGCGCAAAGACGTTATTGTCGTCGCTTCGGTATCTTGTATTTACGGTCTTGGCGCGCCCGAGGCATATCGTGAAAATATTTTTCATCTCAAACCGGGAGATAAAGTTCTTCGCGGAGAATTCGCGAGGAAGCTAATTGAGCTTCAATTCACGAGGACGAACGCGGATTTGAAAAGGGGGACTTTTCGCCTGCGAGGAAACAATTGGGAAATAATGCCTCCGGACAGGGAGCTTGTATATACCTTCGCGGTGGAGAATAATGTTTTGCAAAAAATTTACGAGGTAAATCCTGTTCACGGCTTCAGTCCAAATAAAACCCCAACATTGTCTGAAGTCTCCCTCGCTCCGGCGAAGCATTTTATCACTAAAGCCATTGACCGAGAGAGAGCGATAAAAGAGATTAAAGAAGAGCTTAAAGAACGCCTAAAATATTTTGAAAAAAGCGGGAAGCTCCTTGAAGCGGAACGCTTAGAGAGGCGCACCAAGTTTGACCTCACCATGATTCGGGAAGTTGGTTACTGCCACGGGATTGAGAATTACTCCCGCCATCTCTCCGGACACGCCGCGGGGGAGCCGCCAGACACATTGCTCGATTATTACCCGAGAGATTTTCTTCTCGTTATAGACGAGTCGCATGTTACAGTGCCCCAGATCGGCGGGATGTATGAGGGGGATGCGTCAAGGAAGCGCACTCTTATTGAATACGGCTTCCGCCTGCCATCGGCCGCGGACAATCGTCCTCTTAAATTTGAAGAATTTAGAAAGCGAATCGGGCAGGTCATATACACTTCGGCTACTCCAGGTGATTATGAGAGGGAGGAGAGCGAGCAAACAGTGGAGCAAATTATTAGGCCAACTGGTCTTGTTGACCCAGTTGTGACTATAAAGCCGGTGCGAGGGCAGATTGACGACCTCTTGCCGAGAATAGACGATAGAGTAAAGAAAAAAGAACGTGTTCTTGTGACGACCCTGACTAAGAAAATGGCGGAGGACTTGTCAAGCTATCTGGGAGAGAAAAAAATTAAAGTTACTTATCTGCATAGCGATGTTAAAACTCTTGACCGTATAAAAATTTTAACCCAGTTGAGGAGGGGAGAAATTGACGTGCTTGTGGGAGTGAATCTCCTGCGGGAGGGGTTAGACTTGCCGGAAGTGTCTCTCGTTGCCATACTTGACGCTGATAAAGAAGGATTTTTGAGGAGTGAGACCTCTCTCATCCAAACAATCGGCCG
>DATDZM010000093.1:0-3261 GCA_036516815.1 Minisyncoccota bacterium
ATAAAAACAATCAGAGAGAAATAGAACACCAGCTCGAGCGGAGCGTATGAAAAGGAGAAAATGGCCTTTTTCGCCCACCAGATATTTTTCTTAAGGCTGTTTGACGTCTTACCGGCATATCGATCTTCTCTTGTGTAAGGAACACCTATTGACTTAAAACCAGCCCAAGTTCTTAAGCCCCGGACATAGCGGTCTCTCTCCGGCATAGACTTAACCACCTCTACCACAGTCCTGTCTATGAGGGAGAAGTCCCCCGCGTCCAATGGTATGTCAAGATAAGAAAACTTTTTAAAGACACGGTAAAAGACTTTATAACAAATTCCGAGGAACAAACTTCCCCTCCTTTTTTTCCTCACTCCATAGATAACGCGATATCCCTCCTCCCATTTTTTTATAAAGGATTGTATGACTTCCGGAGGGTCTTGGAGGTCGGAGTCCATCCAAACCACGGCGTCTCCCGTCGCGTAATCGGTACCCGCCGTAAATCCATATTGAGAGTGGCCGAAATTTCTGGAGAAAAATAAAAGCATCACGTTTTTGTCTTCCGTCGCCAGAGAGAGGAGAATGTCTCTTGTGCCGTCTATGCTTTTGTTGTCAACAAAAATTATTTCGTAAGCGTACCCAGCGCCGGCAATTACTTTCTTTAAGCGCGAGTACAATTCTCTGACGTTGCCTTTTTCGTTATAGCACGGGATGACGACTGATACTTTTTTGTAATTCATGGCCTACTTTCTAATTATATTTTTTTAAAAATTCTCTAAACGCCTTCTCCATATGATTCATGTGGCGAGAAGTCAGACCGTGGTGGCAGCCGATAAGAAAAGCGTTCCTCATCACTTCATCCGCGAACGGGTGCCGAGTTTTACTGTGCCTCTCTAATATATTTGCGACATGATTGCCATGAGCGGAGACTGACACGCTTTTATAATCAAGGTATTTTGACTTACTGGGGTTAAAAATCGGCTGAAGAAGAACATTGCCGGTAAATATCGGCCTTGTCTGAATATTCTCTCTCTCAAGATGAGTAACTACTTCAAGGCGAGAGAATGGAGCGCCCTTTTTTACCATAAGAGGGAAAGCAAGCCAATTTGTTTTTACGTGGGAAGTTTCTTTGGGCAGGTGAAAGAAATTCTTAAATTTGGAGAAAAATGACTTCAGGCGTTTGAAATTCTTTGCTCTAGTGGCGCTAAACTGTTTCAGCTTCTTCAACTGCACTAACCCGAAAGCCGCGCTTACCTCCATAGGCAGAAAATTGTAGCCGAACTCCGTAAAAATAAACTTCCCGTCATAGGGAATATCGTTTAGAGAGGCGACAAATCTTTCTTCTATTTTTTCTGAATCGGCGAACAGAGAGGAGGTGCGCCCCCAGCCGCGAAGGACGATTAGTTGTTCCCGCCAAACGGAGTCATTAACGCATATCATTCCCCCTCCCCCCGCGCCGTTGATTACGTGGGAACCGTAGAAACTTGTCGTTGATATGTCCGAGTAGAGACCGGTCGGCTTCCCCTTAAAAGTGGCGCCCAAGGTGTCGCAGGAGTCCTCTATTAAGTAAAGGCTGTGTTTTTTGGCAATGTCTTGCAAGCGTTCCATATCCGGAACATTCCCGATAAGAGAGGGCACCATGAGCGCCCGCGTCTTTTTTGAAATCTTTTTTTCTATATCATCTATGTTTATAAGATAAGTATGCGGTTCTATATCAACGAAAATCGGAACGAGCCCTTTTTGGATTATGGGCGCTAAAGTAGTATTAAATGTCAGGACTGGAGTTATTACTTCTGAACCTTTTGGTAAATTAAGAATTTCTATTGCCAGCAAGTTAGCGGAGGAACCGGAATTAACCATTACCCCGTACTTTTTGCCGAAGAGTTTTGCGATTTTTTCTTCAAAGGCCTTTGTCTCTCTGCCCATGATGGTACGGTGCTCATTTACAACGTCAAAAACAGCCTTGGCTTCTTCCCTGCCATGGACTGAAAGACCGTATGGAACTCTTAACGGGTTCTTTTTCTTCATTTGCCTCTTAAAGATTTTATAATTTTAAAAGCAATGTTTTTTGCGGATATCTTATGGTAAGAGCGCAAGAAATCTTGCGTCCCAGCTATATGTGTGAACTTATCTTGTATGCCGAATCTCACAAAAATCGGGGACAATCGGGAGTAAGGCAAAACTTCCGCGACCGCGCTTCCAAGCCCACCTATAATATTATGTTCTTCCAGAGTAAAAACAGCCCCCGTTTCCAAAGCGGCTCGTTTTATAGAGTTTACATCCAACGGCTTTATCGTGTGCATAGATACAAGTCTAGCCTTAATTTTCTCCCTGTCTAATATTTCAGAAACTGCTAGCCCAACAGGCAACATGTTGCCAGTTGCTACGATAGCGCAATCAGTTCCTTTTTTCACGGTAATTGCCCTCCCCACCTTGAATGGCAGAGATTTTTTATGCACGGTCGGTTCTCCCTTTTTCCCGATTCTCAAATAAACGGGGCCACTTAAAGCGGCGATAGCTTTGGTCGCCTCCTCCGTCTCATAGGGGTCTCCCGGGCAGATTATGGTCATATTCGGTAAAGTTCGCATAATGCCAATATCCTCAATAGAGTGGTGAGTGGGCCCGAGCTGTCCGTACGTAAATCCTGAACCGACTCCCACAATTTTCACGTTTGCTTTTTGCAAAGCCACGTCATCTCTTATTTGTTCAAAAACCCGTGAGGTTACAAAAGGAATAATAGAATAAACAAAAACTGTTTTCCCACTCAAGGCAAGCCCAGAGGCAACCCCTATCATATTTGCTTCCGACACGCCCATGTTCAGGGACCTTTTGGGAAAACTTTTTGTAAATCCTTCAAGCACTGAAAAGCCTAGGTCCCCGTTCAGGAGAAATATTTTCTCATCTTCCTCGGCAAGCTTGTGAAGTGTGTTGATGAAGGCTGACCTCATGTATGGTAATTTCCTATTTAATCTTATCTGCCCCGAGCTCTATCAAAGCTTGGGACATAAGGTCTCCCGTCGGGGATCTGTAATGCCACTCCAGCTTATCTTCCATATAAGAGACTCCCTTGCCCTTTACGGTATGAGCAATGATGCAATGCGGCTTGCCGGAGTTTCTTTTAGCCTCTTTCACGGCGCTTATAATTTCCTTAAAATTATGCCCGTCTATTTCTTTGACGTCCCAGCGAAATGATTTTATCTTGGGGGCTAATGGTTCCAGGTCCAGGACTTCGGCGGTGCGCCCAAAACTTTGGATTTTATTGTAATCAAGAAAGACAAT
>DATDZM010000094.1:0-5439 GCA_036516815.1 Minisyncoccota bacterium
CACCCCGCCATCACGTGGAAGGCAATTATAAGCGAGGTAAAATGGATAGAAAAAGGGGAGGGGGTAGGTTATGACTTTACTGAAAAAACAGGTAGAAAAACTAAACTGGCCGTCATACCAGTCGGTTATTGGCACGGGTACCCGAGAGCGCTTTCAGTTATCGGCAGAGTTTCTATACACAACAAGCTGGCAAAAGTATTGGGGAGAGTTTCAATGGACATGATTACAGTGGACGTAACAAATATTAAAAACGTGATGGTCGGTGATGAAGCAATTTTGGTTGGTGGCCAAGTGAAAGCAGATGAAGTAGCGAAATGGGCGCAGACTACGCATTACGAAATAATCACCAGACTTAACCCTCTCATAAAAAGAATCTACGTGTGAGAGGAGGTGGAAACAAAAACCCCCAGAGGGGGTTTTTGTTTTTTCTGGTCAGAAAAAGACTATTTAACCGCTTCTTTCAGGGCCTTGCTCGGCCTGAATTTTGGAGCCTTCGTGGCGGGGACGTGCACCATCTCGCCAGTTCTTGGATTCCGGGCCTCTCGGGGTGCGCGCTGCTTCACAGAAAAAATACCCAATCCAGCTATTGAAACTTCATCTCCATTCTTCAAGGACCCGACGATGGAGTTTAATACTAAATCCATTACTTCCTCCGCTTGCGTTTTCGTGCCGCCAAGTTTCTCGTGTATGGCGTTTACTAGATCGGCTTTATTCATTTGAGTGTTCTTAAATTTATATAAAACGACCTTTGGTATTGTATTTACCTATCAATTCCCAGTATACACCATTTATTTGGCATATTCAACAACCCTAGATTCTCGGATGACATGCACCTTGATCTCTCCGGGAAACTTAATCTCCTCCTCAATCCTGTCGGCGATGTCTCGGGCGATCTTTGTCGCTTCAAGGTCCGATACCTCCTCGGGGGTGACAAAGACCCTTATTTCCCGCCCCGCTTGGATGGCATATGACTTCTCCACTCCCTTAAATGAATTAGCGATTCTCTCAAGGTCCTCAAGGCGTTTCAAGTAATTCTCTAGTGTGTCCCTCCTTGCCCCCGGCCTTGCTCCAGAGATGGCATCTGCTACCTGCACTATAATAGATTCAATCGTCTCGTAAGGGTACTCCTCATGGTGAGCCTGCATTGCCTTAACCACCGATTCGCCGACGTTGAATTTCTGCAGTATTCTCCTTCCGATTTCAACGTGGGTACCTTGGACTTCATGGTCCATCGTCTTCCCGATATCATGGAGAAGGGCCCCTTTTTTAGATATAATTACGTCCGCTCCAAGCTCCGACGCGAGCATGCCGGCGAGGTGGGCCATTTCAATTGAATGTTGGAGAACGTTTTGCCCATAACTTGTTCTGAAGTGCAATCTCCCTAAAACAGACATGAGCCGGGGGTCAAGGTCCAAAATGCCGACTTCATAGGCCGCTGCTTCTCCACGTTCCTTAATAATCTTCTCTATCTCCATCTTCGCCTTCTCCACCATTTCCTCAATCCGCGCCGGCTGGATCCTGCCGTCTTTGATCAAATTTTCAAGGGCAATCTTGGCAATATGCCTTCTCACTGGGTCAAAACTGGAGATAACGATTGACCCGGGCGTGTCGTCAACTATAATTTCAACTCCCGCCGCCCGTTCAAGAGAGCGGATATTCCTGCCCTCCTTGCCTATGATTTTACCCTTAATATCATCGGATGGGATAGGCACGGCCGTGGTTGTCGTCTCTGAAGCCGTGGAAGAGGCGAGCCTTTGGATCGTGCTTACTAAAATATCCTGCGCTTTTTTCTCCAGCTCTTCGCGGCGCACGGATTCAAGCTTTCTCATACTTGATAAGAGGTCGTCTTCGTGCCTCTTTTCTATCAGTTTAAAAAGTTCCTTTCGCGCCTCGTCTTCAGAGAGAGAAGAGATTTTTTCAAGTTCAATTTTTTTCCTCTCTTCAAGAGCCTCCACCTCTTCTTTTTTCGCTTTTAATTTCAGGACATTCTCTTCTATCTGCTTCTCTTTTCTCTCCGCCTCAACGCGCCGACGTTCAATAACATCCTCTTTTTGGAGGAGCCTTTCCTCGTTCTTGTGCAATTGAGAAATTACGGACTTTTCCTCGGCTCGAGCCGTCTCAAGCAAGGTCTCCGCCTTTTTGGTGGCTTCTTCCGTAAGACGCTGGGCTTTGTCTTTAGCCTCGAGAAGTATCTGCTTTATCCTTATTTCCACCGAGTGCCGCTTCTGTAGAGAGAGAAGGAGGTGGAGAAAGTAGCCGATTACAATACCCCCTGCTCCAGAAAGAGCGACCAAAATAGCTATTTTGGTTAGATTCATGGCATTTTTTCATATTAAAAAGAATAAACATTGTATCCTTTTTTGAAATGCTAATAACCCTATCTTATCAGGAAAAACTTCCTATGTCTAGGGGATAATACTAATTGATTTGAGTTGATTAAACCCGTAGTTTCATAGGAGTTTGCGTAATAGTTCCGGAGTAATCCCCGCATCCCTCATAATGCTCCGCAATAATTTTGGGTGCAGAACTTTGCTACCATGGTATGGAACGGTGACTCGTTTTTCGTCTTTATTCTTATAAATCTTATGACTCCCACTTTGACGAGAAAAAACAAAGCCGCACTTTCCTAGTACGGCAATGACTTCTTTTGCGGTTAGGCGAGGCTCCTTTGGCATAAATTAGACCGCAACCTCTACCATGGCGAGACTGACTGATTTTGTCTTCAGCACAGGTTCATAACTAGTGCTTCTATCTTCAATATGAAGTTTAATGGCATCTTTTATGTTTTCTAAGGCTTTCTCATAGGTGTCCCCTTGACTATAACAGCCTTGTAATTCAGGACAAGAGGCGAAATAACCATCTTTGTCTTTCTCTATAACTACAGGGAAATTATATTGCTTCATGCAGAGATTGTAACAAACAAAACCATTAAAAACAAAGACCTTACGGCTTCAAGACGGAGTCTATAATCCCGTACTTTTTGGCTTCCTCGGCGTCCATGAAGTAGTCGCGGTCTGTGTCCTTCTCAATCTTGTCCACCGGATGCCCGGTGTGCTTGGAGAGAATTTTATTCAGTCTTTCTTTTGTTTTTAAAATATGCCTCGCCCCTATCTCTATCTCCACCGCTTGGCCTTCGGCCCCGCCCATTACTTGGTGGATCATGACTTCGGAGTTCGGCAGAGCGAAGCGCTTACCCTTTTCCCCGGAGGCGAGGAGAATGGCCCCGCCGGAGGCGGCCATGCCAACGCAAATAGTTGAGACACTCGCTTTTACGTGGTTCATGGTGTCATAGATGGCGAGCGTTGCCGTTACCGACCCTCCCGGAGAATTGATATACAGATTAATGTCCTTCTTTTGGTCCTGCTGTTCAAGAAAAAGAAATTGGGCAATAATAATGTTCGCCGCGTCATCGGTAATCGGTCCGCCCAAGAAAATAATCCTGTCTTTTAAAAGGCGGGAATATATGTCGTAGGCTCTTTCGCCAAACTGTGATTTTTCTATAACTGTCGGTATTAACATGAGGTTAGATTTCATAAGGCTTGATAATAACTCTGCGGTTCTCCCCTTCGCCGACGCTTTCAGTCGTAATATTCGGGTGCTCGGTTAAAAATGTATGGATGATTCTTCTCTCGTTTGCCGGCATCGGGTCCATCTCCACCGCTTTTTTAAAATAGACTACTTTCTGGGCGTTCATCTTGGCCATGGTCTTCAGCTCTTCAACTTTAGAGGCGAGGTAGTCGTTCACATCAAGAGAGAAAAATATCCCTTCTTTGGTTTCCGGCTCAAGTATTTTGTAAGCTATTTTCTTTACTATATGGCTTAAAGCTTCAAGATTCTGGCCGCCCTCTCCGATTAAAATACCGGCTTCTCTGGAGCGGATTACAAACTGGGGAAATTCTTCATGCTCCAAAACTTCCACCTCTCCCGGGATTTTGAGCTTAAGAAGAGTTTCCTCCACTAGGGATTTGATTCGCTTGGTATGATCCGGATTCATATATTTTTTCGGACTTTCTCTTAACTATGACCTCGTGGACTATAGCAAAAATATTCATCGTTGTCCAATAAAGAGAGATGGCGGAGGTAAGTTTAAGAGCAATGATGAAAACAAAGATCGGCATAATATATTTCATTTGGAAGGCCATACTTCTCGTCAGGTCGTCCTTGAAATCTGATTTGCTGCTCCCTCCGCTCTTCGGCGGGCTTGGGGGAGTAGCGAGTTTGATTTGGATAAACTGGGAGAGGGCGGCGAGGGCGGCAAGAATATAACTCGTTTTAGAAAGATCAATAAGACCCAAAAAATATGGGTTGATAGCCGAAGGCGTTGTTATGAATGAATAAAGATGCGATGAATCAAATTTTCCCCCGAGGAGAAATACTTTATAGAGAGCAAAAATTATCGGTATTTGGATAATCATCACTAGGAAGGTTGAAAATGGGTTTACTCCGTGAGCGCGATAGAGCGCCATTGTCTTCCTTGCCTGTTCCTCCTTGTCTTTATGGTCTTCCTTAATCTTCCTAAGCTCCGGCTCAATCTTTTTCATCTTCATCTGGGTAATAATCGCCCGATGATTTAGAGGAAAGATGATGATACGCACCGCGATAGTTAAAATAATTATGGCAATGCCAATGTCATGCAGAGGCAGGGTATTGATTAAAAAAATCAGCCCATTTAAGAGGGGTTTATAAATAATATTATTGTAAAGAAAAGAGAATACTCCCATAGTAGTTTAAGCCAACAGTCCGCCTTTTTTAAGGAGGGTTAGGATTTCATTTTTTAGCACCCTAAAATTCAAACCCTCGCTCCTTTTTTTAAAAAAAACAATATTCGCCGTGCCCGGTTTTATATCCTTCATGAGATTCCTAATTATCGCCCGTGCCCTTCTTTTTAGGGTATTTCTCTTCGTCGCCAACTTAACAAGCGAGGACGGAACAGCCACGGAAAAAAAGGGCCCGCTCCTCTCCCTTAACTCCGCCGTTTTTAAGGAAAAAAGGCTGGTGGAAAAGGTTTTCCCTCTCCCGGAGAAAATTTCTTTCGCGCCATTTCCCCTTAAGAGACGATTACGCTTTTTAAGCACATAAGTAGTGTACGTCATAGTACGCCTTTTTTCAATATTCACATTTTATGAACAACTTACTAACATAGTAGTAAGGTTAGCCGCCTATTGAGATTAGAGAATAATCGCGGTGTCCTTGCTATAATGAACTCCACCATGCTAGATCTTGATAAAATTTGGAGAGACGCTCTCACAGAAATTGAACTTTCGGTGTCTAGGGCCAATTTTATCACCTGGTTCCGGAATACCTCTCTTTCCCGTTACGAAAACAAGATTGTTTATATTGACGTCCCGAACGCTTTTGTAAAGGAGTGGCACTCCGATAAATATTGCAGGGAGGTATTAAGAATACTGCGCAGTTTTATCCCCGAGGCGATGGCCGTTC